>CAYWDW010000785.1:0-2923 GCA_964457105.1 uncultured Heliobacteriaceae bacterium | reverse complement strand
GACGAAACCAGGCCGATTCAGCACCGGTCTGTTCCGTGTGTTCCGTTATTTCCGTGTGTTCCGTCATCTCTCTTTCGGCTTGTTCTTCCAGCGCCTTACAGTGTGCGCAGGAAGCTGATGATTTGTGCCCGCTGGCGCGGACCGAGATGATTGTAGCGGGCCGTGACGAAATCGGCTTCGCCGCGATGACGCCGGATGGCCTCTTCGTAAGTCAGCGACTGTCCGTCGTGCATCAGCCGGTTGCGCGAGCGCACGCCCCACAGCGGTGGGGTGCGCAGTTTATTGGCAGTTGCGGCGCCACCGTTCTGCACAATGCCATCGCCGGTGCCGACATCATGCAGCAGAAAGTCGCTGTAAGGATGAATCACCTTGCCGCCGAGCGCGGGCGGGACCGTGAAAGTTCCGCCATTGATGACTGTTCCCGGCGGGGCGGTGGTGATAGACGGCACGTGGCAGATGGCGCACCCGATCTGATTGAACAACCACGCGCCGGCGCGGGCTTTGAGCGTGTCGGCGGCCTCATCGCGGGCCGGGGCTTTCGTCGCGCGCATGAAGCGGGTGAACACATCAATATCGTTGTCTGTATCTTCAATGTCCGCCACCTGGTCATACTCAGCCACTGATCTACCCAGCGAAGTATTTTCTTCTGTCAGCAGCCGGTTCGTGATGCCCATTTCGTTGAGGTAGGCATCTGCCGAAAACGACAGCAGGCTGGCGTGCTGATTTTTCCAGCCGAACCGGCCCACACGCTTCTCGCCCGGCGCTTCAAGCAGCGGCACTTCGATCACCTGTCCGGCAATGGCGCCACCCGTCAGGCGCGCCTGTCGGCAGGCAATATCAATGATCGTCTGGTCAGCAATCGCTTCGATATAACCATCGCCCAGCACATTGAGTGAAGTGCGGAAGGTGCGAATGTCTTCATCGTCGGGCACAACTTCCTGCAAGGACGGATGGATGGCGCGGTCATTGATGAGCGACCCGCCGGGCGCCTCAACGAAGTTGCCCGCCCGATCAAGATGTCCCGCTCGCAGCACCGTGATCTGACTAATGCCGCCCGTCACCGGACTCTGATGACATTCAGAACAGGCTTGCGCGTTGTAAACCGGGCCGAGTCCATCGGCAATTTCGTCCCGTCCCTCAAAGGTTTTACGGTCAGCCTCAAACGTGGCCTGATCCACTAGGCCGTTGGTCTGATTGTCGAAGCCAGTCAGGGCCTGGGTAAATGACTGGCTGCTGACTCCTGAATTGAACGTGATCGGCAGCAGCGAGGCCGCTGCAAACAGAAAGAAGACAAAAAACTTGAGCATTTTCATTGGTGAATTCCTCTCTGAAGGGCCGGGCAGATGACGGTGAGGCCGACCCATGCCCGGACGGCAGTAATAAAGATGAAGCCCCGGAACGAGCGCGGCGTCAGCGTGAAGTCGCCGTGGTCTGAACCTTTCCGCTTCGCACAGGGTGATCGCGGGGAAAGGCCGTCGTCGGCAGATGCCGCGCCCGCGCCTGCGAAGGTGCAGGCGTCTGACAGGCTCCTGTTGCGCAGCCGTCCGGTCAGGCAGGGACAGAAACGTTCCTGCAATGCTGCCGGGGCTGCGCACTTTCATGGCCGGGCGGCGGCGAAAGGTGGCTGTCTGCCTGAGCCGCATTCGCGTTTGGTGAAAGCCCGGTGAAAGTGATTGTCAGCGTAAGCAGAACAATTGCGCCTTGTTTCAAGGTCGCGCTTCTCTGGTGTTTCAGTTACGCGCGGCCAGCCAGAGCATTCGCGGCTGCCGCCAGCGGAAGATAACGATTTATCGTTAAGCTTTGATTTGGCTGCGCGGGAATTTTGTAAAGGGATTGTAAATCCTGCTGTGCAGGCGGCCACGCGAAAGGTACACTTCGGCAGCCGCCGGAGCCTGGACCATGGATAATCGAACGACTCAGACCGGAATGAGAGTGCTGATCATTGATGATGACCTGAAGCTGTGCCGCCTGGTGCGGGATTACCTGACGCCGATGGGCTATGACGTGACCTGCGCGCACAGCGGGCCGGACGGGTTGCAGCAGGCGCTGTCGAATGAATATCAGGTCGTGATTCTGGATGTGATGCTGCCGGGAATGGATGGCTTCGAAGTGCTGCGGCAGATTCGGCGCGTTTCGACCGTGCCGGTGCTGATGCTGACGGCGCTGGGTGATGAATCTGACCGGATTGTCGGGCTGGAAATCGGCGCGGATGATTATCTGCCCAAGACCTTTTCAACCCGCGAACTGCTCGCCCGCCTGCGCGCCGTCACGCGCCGTTCAGCCATCACCGCCGTGCAGTCGCGCGCTGAATCATCTGATGAAATCAGGATTCACGACCTGCGCATCAATCAGGCCACGCGCCGCGCTTTCATCGGTGACGACCACCTCAGCCTGACGCCGCTCGAATTTGATCTGCTGCTGTGCCTGGCGCAGGCGGCTGATCGCGTGATGAGCCGGAACCGATTGCTCGATGAAATCAGTGATCGCAATTACGAATCCTTTGACCGCTCAATTGATGTCCACATCTCATCGCTGCGGCGCAAACTCGGCGATGATCCGAAAAACCCGAAATACATTCGCACGGTGCGGGCCGCAGGATACCTGTTGATGAGCCGACCGGAGGAGGCGTGAAGAATGCGGCGGCGCTTTTCGCTCTTCACGAAAACCCTGCTCTGGTTCTTTCTGAACCTGATCGTCCTCGGCGCGGTGCTGCTGCTGCTTTTTAACCGGCAGTTCCGCCTGGAAGCAGGCCACCGGCTGGAATCGGTCGCCAGCCTGCTGACGGCTGAATTGCGGACGGCGTTGCCCGCTGAGCGTGCCGCGATTCTCCAGCGATATGCCGATGCTTATCAGGTGGATTTTCTGCTCTATCTCAACAATGGTGTCAAGGTGGCGGGCCGGGAAATGGCATTGCCGAACGAGG
>CAYWDW010000784.1:0-2925 GCA_964457105.1 uncultured Heliobacteriaceae bacterium | reverse complement strand
GGCCGCGCGGGGCTCCCCTATCCCACCGCCCCCCGCTCACGCTCGCGGTACTGTCCCAATCCTGCGTGGTCTGATTTAGCGAGGCAACGATGAAACTGCATTTGTGGTTGATTTCATCGGCGTGATCGTGCCGCGCCGCTTGCGCACCGCCTGGCGGCAGGAGTGGGAAGCCGCAGTGGCGTTGCCGCGAGACACTATGGAAGGTCTTCTTTGTATTCCAGAATATCTCCGGGCTGACACTCCAGAGCTTTGCAAATCGCCTCCAGGGTTGAGAGCCGGATCGCTTTCACTTTGCCGTTTTTCAGGATGGAAATATTCGCCATCGTGATGCCGACTTTTTCGGCCAGCTCGGTGACGCGCATCTTCCGCTTCGCCAGCATGACGTCGACGTTAATGATGATTGCCATGCGGGTCTCCTATACCGTTAAGTCGTTCTCGGATTTTATCTCGACGGCGCTTTGTAAAAGTCTTTCGAACACGGCGGCGGCAGTGGCGGCGACGACAGAGATGAACATCATCACCAGACCAATAAAAACGCCGCCGGCAATGTCTTCTTTGCCGCGCTGAAAAATAAAGATGTAGGCTTCTGCCCCGACAATAAAAGCGACCAGGGTCAGCGCGCAGTATTTGATCGTTCGCAAGGCTTTCACAGATCGCTGCGAAAAGACTTCATTTGCGCGGATGCAGCCCAGCAGCCTGAAGGCTTGATAGAGCGCGACGAAAAAGGCAATGGACGCCGTGTAGGCATACGCCAGGAAGGGATCTTTGAAGTAAATCTCAAAGGGCGTGGCGTGCGCATTCCTGCCCTCAAGCTGCGGTTCCCAAAGCATCAGGGCCAGAACGCCGATCCCGATCAGCACGATGACTACCTGAAGAAATATCGTTGAGCTTCGTTTCATAATGGTTTTTCCTGTACGGAGAATGGTTCCTGAAATTCGCTGACGTGTCTTTTTACATTAACTATTTATCGTTTGTCAATATGTGTTTATTGTAGCGCTGGCTGATTCACCGCATTGGCGTGATCGTGCTGTGCCGATGGCGAGCCGCCTGGCGGCAGGAGTGGGAAGCCGCAATGGCGTTGCCGCGAGCCGCAGCTTGCCGAATGGGACACGCTCAACGCTCAAAACAAACTGGCCTTGTTGTGGCACAGCGCGGGCGCGTTGTGAGATGCGCTGCTGCAACCGCGAAGATGGGAGGATGAAATGTTTCAGGACCTGCGCTGTGGCGCGCGAATGTTGCTGAAGAATCCCGGCTTCACGCTGATTGTCGTGTTGACGCTGGCGCTGGGCATTGGCGCGAACAGCGCGGTGTTCAGCGTCGTCAATGCGCTGTTGCTGCGTCCGCTGCCTTACCGCGACGCTGAGCGGCTGGTGATTTTGTGGAATCGCTCGCCTGGTCTGAATGTCGCGCAGGACTGGTTTTCGCCTGGCCAGTATCTCGACGTGAAAACACAGAATCAGGTCTTTGAGCAAACGGCCATCGCTATCGGCGCGAGCTTCAACCTGATGGGCAGGCACGGTCCTGAACACGTGGACGGCGCGCGCGTGTCGTCTTCGTTCTTTTCGCTCTTCGGCGCACAGGCGGCGCTGGGGCGTGTCTTCACAGCAGCAGAAGACGCGCCCGGTCAGCCCGCCGCCGTTATCCTGAGTCACGGTTTCTGGCAGCGCGTTTATGGCGGCGACGCGGGCGTGATCGGTCGCACGTTGACGCTCAATGGCAACAACTTCGTCGTCGCGGGCGTGCTGGCGCAGGGCTTCACGATCACCAGTGAAGTACTGCCTGCCGTCAACGCCATTCGCCGCGCTGATTTGTTTCTGCCGCTGCCGCTGAGCGAAAGCGCGCAAGCGAATCGCGGCAACGAAGACTTCAACATCTTCGGCAAATTGAAACCCGGCGTCACGACGGCGCAGGCGCAGGCCGGGATGGATGTCATCGCCGCGCGGATGAAGCAGCAGTATCCGCAAAATTATCCGGCGCACGGCGGACTCACGATCAGCGTCGTGCCATTGCTCGCGCAGGTGACCGGCGAAGTCGGTGCGACTTTGCCGATGCTGCTCGGCGCGGTTGGTTTGGTCCTGCTGATTGCCTGCGCCAACGTGGCGAATCTGCTGCTCGCGCGCGCCGCCGGACGCAGCAAAGAGCTGGCGGTCCGCGCTGCTGTGGGCGCCGGGCGCGGACGATTGATCCGACAGTTGCTGACTGAAAGCGTGCTGCTCGCGGCACCGGGCGGCTTGCTCGGATTCGTGATCGCTTTTGTCGCGGTGCGAATGTTGCGCGTTTTCGGGCCTGCAAATATTCCGCGTTTGCAGGAGGTCGGTCCTGACTGGCGCGTGATTGCGTTCACCTCTTTCGTGACGCTGCTGACCGGCATTGTTTTCGGGCTGGCTCCGGCGTTGCGGGCGTCGCGCGTTGATTTGCACGAAACGCTCAAGGAAGGCGGGCGCGGCCTGACAGGGCACGGCGCGCGGCGATTGCGGCAATTGCTGGTGGTCGCCGAAGTCGCGCTCGCGCTGGTGCTGCTGGCGGGCGCGGGGCTGCTCGTGCGCAGCTATCAACGCATTCTCGCTTCGCATCCGGGCTTCGATCCGCACCACGTCCTGGCGCTGCGCTTGTCACTACCATCAACCAAAGCGCCCAAACCGGAAGACATCATCGCGTTTTATCAACGAGTGCAGGAGCGCGTGCGCGCGCTGCCCGGCGTCGAAGCCGTTGGCGTCAGTTATTCGCTGCCGATGAGTACGGTCGCCTTCGCCTGGGATCCGATCACGATTGAAGGTTACACGCCGCAGACGCCCGACGAAAAAATCATGTCCAGCATCCGCATCGTCAGCCCTGGCTATTTTCCGGCGCTGCGCGTGCCATTGCGACAGGGGCGTTTGTTTGACGAACGCGACAAACGCGGCGCGCCCGACACCGTCATCATCA
>CAYWDW010000783.1:0-2929 GCA_964457105.1 uncultured Heliobacteriaceae bacterium | reverse complement strand
CCTTGTAGAGCGGCGGCTGCGCGATGTAGACGTAGCTTTTGATTTCAGTCTCAGTCTCGCCGTTCTCATTGACCCGCTCAATCTTGTGTTCGAGCAGTTGCGGCATCTGCCGGTAAAAGAACGTCAGCAGCAGCGTGCGAATGTGCGAACCGTCAACGTCAGCGTCCGTGTTGTGACAGGCGATGCCGCCGACGCCGCAGATGAAATTCTCATCGCTTTCAACTGAAAAGTCGTACACACAATCACCGACAGGCGCAATCGCTTCGGCCTGCAGCACCTCAAGCCCCATCAGGTCATCGCTGATCGGCGTGAAGTCCTGCGCCCGGCGGTGCGGCCTGGCCAGCAGTGTTTCCAGTTTCGCGGCGTTGGCGTGATGCTGCCAGATGGCGCGGCAGCGTTCGAGCTGCTCCTTGCCGGTCACGGCAATCATAAAGTAAGGATGTCGCGTCTGAATCGGAGCCTCAGGCCCGGTTGACGGCAGCAGATGCGAGGCCGAAGCAATGACCCCAAGCTGCCCGAACAGATACAACAACCCATCCTTCAGGTCAGCCGAACTGGTCGTGAATGAAAAGTTGTAATCACCCGTCGTGCCATCGCCCAGGAAGTAGGCTTCAAGAAAGGCCAGCTGAAGCGGTTCATCCAGACTGAAGACCACATCGGGAATGCGCTTTTCGTGCGCGCGACCGGCGACCCGCCACGCACGCAGCAGCCGCGCCGCCGCAACCGAATGGAAGTACAGCTTGCGGCCCTGGCTGTCAGGATCGTGATAGCAACGCGCCTGTTCACCGAAGGTCTTTTCAATGGCGGTCATCAGTTCGGGAATATATCGCTCATCCTTGCGGCCCAGATTGAGACTGACCTGATGCGCGCTCAGCGTGCCTTCAGCGACAAACCAGCCGAGGAAGGTCATCAGTTCACGCGTGACGGGCAGATAACGCGCAAAAGCTTTTTCGCTGTGCGCCTGCGGCACCAGTTCGACCTCAGGGCCAAGCTGCGCCAGTTCATCCGGCGTGAAATCGCTGAGCCGCTTGAACGGACTCACTTCGCGCCAGCGCGCATGGTTGCTGGCATCATCCTGAAGGAGCAATTGCTCAAGCCGCGACGGAATCAGTTCATAGCTGAGTTCGTCAGCCCAGCCGATGGCTTTGAGATAACCCTCGAACTGCGATTTGGCCGGACGATGGATGCCGCGTTCCCAGTGGCTGATGGTGATGGGCTGCTTCACGCCGATTGCACCGGCCACGCCGGACTGTGACATTCCAGCAGCCTCGCGGCGCGCAATCAGTTGCTGCCACTGCTGCCGACTCAGGCTGACTCGCGGCTCGTTCCACAAATCAGGACGCGCAACTCTGGCCAGCACGCGCTGTCCGGCCACGCGCCGCACATCCTCACCACGCACGTACAGGGCATCGGTCAGCCCGGCGCTGAACAGAGTTTCGAGCAGATCAACATGGGTCGGGCTGACCATCGGACGCGGTACCCGGCGCGTTGCGACAAGCAGATCGCCGGGCCTGATTTCATTGCCCTTTTTCAGCCGCACCTGTCCGTCCTCGTAAACAAAGACGCTGTGCGAAGACGTGACTTTGACCGCGCGATTGTAGCGGGTCGTGATTTTGTACATCGCCTCTTCGTGTCCGTGCCGGATCACAGCTTTCAGCGGACGGAAGCGAACTTCATTCGTCGCCGGATCAAAGCTCATCACCCGGTACCGCGAAGTGCGGCGGCGCAGAGCAAGACAGTCATCAATGAATTCACCAATCCTGACGAACTCCGCGCGCCCTTCATCATCGGCGACCAGCGTCGGTTCATCGCCCGCCACGCTCATCAGGCAAATGCGGTGATAACGCAGCTTGGTAATGTCGAAATCATCCTTGCCAATGCCGGTGCCGAGCGCGGTAATCAGCGTCTTGATTTCACCGTGCGAGAGCATCTTGTCAAAGCGCGCCTTCTCGACGTTCAGAATTTTGCCCTTGAGCGGCAGAATAGCCTGCGTGCGCCGGTCCCGGCCCTGCTTCGCGCTGTTATGAACGAAGACGCCACCAGCCAGCGCAAAATTGTGAGTTACCGGTACCTCGATGTCATAAACATCAAGCCGCTCGGTGAGCCGTTCGATTTTCACCACGCGATGGTTGTAATTCCCGACCGCTTCACAAGCCTGCGTCGCGTCGCCGTTGAAGTAACGGTCACAGAAAGTCTCAAACCGCAGCAGTGATTTGTCCTTCAAGGCGCGCCGACGCGCCTGGTAAGCTGCGAGGTCAAGTGTGCCGCATTCGATTTCGATCTGCTTGAGCGCAGCCATCGTCTTTGAGCGGAATTCGCGGCTCTGCCTGATTTCGCGGCATTTTTCGATCACTTCGGGCCGGTGCAGGGTGCGACTGGCCTGCTGACGGTGCAAAGCCAGATGCGCCTCTTTCGTGAGCCGCTGAATGTTGGTTGGATTGTTGTTGCGTTTATTGAAATCAATATGATGGCAATGATCGCCATCCGCTTCGGAACAGACTCTGTTCCGGCGATTGTGCCAGTCGGCCAGACTGTGCGTGAACAGCCAGTAATCAGAACGCGGGCACCAGACCATTTCATACCCGTCAATGGTGATTCCCGGCTGAGTGCGGTCTGAAATCCGGCGAGACAACGGCATCAGCGAATCAGCAGGAGTCAGCTTTTCCGCAGGTTTGTAGCTGCCATCGCGCAGCATAAACAGGTGATCGGGTGTGCAGGTGATCGCCTCACCGTTATCAAGCGTGACGCGCATAACCTCGGCATTATGCTTTGTGATTCGCGCATTCAGGATGCGCTCAAGCCCGATAGTTCCGTCGCGGCGAATCGTGTAGCAGAAATTCTCCCGACCGGCATTCTGCTCTTCAACCAGTTCTCTGAAACTGAGCGCACGTCCGTCAGCCAGCGCGACCAGCGTGTCACCTGAAAAGCA
>CAYWDW010000782.1:0-2937 GCA_964457105.1 uncultured Heliobacteriaceae bacterium | reverse complement strand
AGCGGCTGAATGATCGCCCACGCCGCGCCCAGCACGGTCTGTTTATAGCGCACCTTGACATCGCGCCAGGTCAGAAAATAGAGCAGATCACGATAGGCCCACAGATCGCGCAGATTCAGCGCAACCCATTTGCTGCTGGGGCGAATGGTGACGACGGGCGTGTCGGGTAAAGAATGAGACTGATGCTGGGATGAAAGTTCTGCCGGAAGTGGCAGACTCTCGACGGCGGTGTGGTCAGGCATGCGAGGTCGCGGATTATGAATAACGCTGCTTCATAGCTGAGCAGTTGTGAATTGTAACCAGTCGTATCAAATCAGGAATCAAGCCGAAGTATCAGGCCGAAGTATCAGGCTCGTCATCAGGCCGCTGACGGTCGCGGTCCTGGAACGTGCAGGCACACTTCATCCCTGAATGGGACCGTAAAGGAAACCTCATGCCGAGGCAGCATCCAGGCTGACGAGTCATTACCTGACCTGGTTGTCACTTCGGGGGAAAAGTGGCGGACAGGAACCCTATTGCCTGATTTATTCCTGAACCGGACGCGGTGGCGAGCACTTCCGGCTGGGTAATGGCTGGATTCTGATCTCGATAAATTATTACCCTGATCTCTGCTCAAAATTACCAGGATCCAGACTGACTGGCGACAGCGCGCTTCAGTCACCTGAAGCGATGCTGTCGTCAGAGTTAATAACAGTCCAATGCGCCGGAGTTTCCCGAAAAAAGATGGACGGAACCGGCAACTGCCGGTCAGGCCTGATCTTTCGCTTCCTTCTGACCGTAGCTGTAGTTGTTGTAGTAATAGTAATAGTAATCGCCGTAACCTTCGCGCCGCAGATCAAGGTTGTTGAGGACCACACCGAAAACCTTTGCGCCGACGCCTGACAGTTCAGCGCGGGCGCGGCGCACGGCGGTGCGGCTGCTTTTGCCGCCGTGAATAACCATCACAACGCCGTCAACCAGCGTTGAGAGAATGACCGGGTCAGCGACGTTGACCAGCGGCGGCGAATCAATCAGCACGTAATCGTACTGCTCAGAGGCAAGCTGCAGCATGGCTTTCATTCGCTCTGAACTGAGCAGCTCCGCCGGATTGGGCGGAATCGGGCCACACGGCAGCAGCGACAGGTTCTGAATCTGAGTCTGCTGAATCAGCCCGGCCAGCGGCACTTCGCTGGAAAGATATGTCGTCACGCCTTTGGCCAGGCTGACGCCGAAAACTTTATGCACTGACGGCTTGCGCAGATCGCAATCAATCAGCAGGACGGATGAACCAAGCTGCGCGAGCGAAATCGCCGTGTTGACGATGGTCGTGGTCTTGCCTTCGCTGGGGTTGGCGCTGGTGACCAGCACCCGGCGGGGCGGGTGCCCGGCGGATGAAAGCAACAGCGAAGTGCGCAACACACGATAGGCTTCGGCGGCGGCTGACCGGCTGTTACTGGCCATCACCTGCCCGGTTCTGGCTCTGACCGGAGTTGAACCGTCATCGCTGGCCGCGCTCAGCGCGCCGCCGGATTTGCGGCCTGGCATGGCACGGGCTGCACCGGCAGTCTGAATGACCGGGACCACGGCCAGCGTCGGCAGGCCGGTGTAGCGGTTGACGTCCTCGACGGTCTTGACGGTGTTGTCCAGGTATTCAATGAAAAATGCCAGCCCGATGCCGGCCACGAGGCTCAGAAACAGCGCGATCAGCACGGCGCGCAATCTTTTCGGGCCAACCGGCAAACCGGTCTGCGCCGGTTCGATCATTTTCAGGTTGTTGTATTGCTCGGCCTTCTGCACGCTGGCCTGATTGGTCTTCTGCAAAAAGTCGGAATAGAGCGCGTTCGCGGTGTCAACGTTCTGCTTCAGAATATTGAACTGCACGATGGCCTGGTTTTCGCGTGAAGCTTCGGCCTTGGCGCGCTCCAGGGCGGCATTGAGTGAGGCCTCGTCGCGGACGGCGCGCTCGTAATCGGCTTTCAGCTTTTCAGCCAGGCTCTGTCGGCCCGCGCCGATCTGTTCGCGCAGGGTGGTGAGTTGCTGCTGAATCTCCATCACCTTCGGGTTTTCAGGGCCGAATTTGACGCTCATCTCTGAGAGTCTGACGCTGAGTTCGCTCAGCTTTTTCTGCAATTCGTTCGTGCCCGCGTCAGAAAAGGCTTCGGGCAACTGTTCCACTTTGCCTTTCCTGACTTCTTCAAAAAGTGACTGTTTGATGATGCGGTCGGTTTCGGCCTTCATCACCTGCGCGTGCAGGCCGACAAGTTTGTCAGTCGTCAGCGAGCCTTTGCCGTCGGTCGAAAAGATGTTGTTGGCGCGCGTGTAATCGGCCATCGCCTGCTCGGCCTCGCGCACCTGCCGCTGCAACTTGCGCGTCGCGGTGTCGAGCCATTCCGAAGTCTGCGTGAATTTCTGCGTCTTGTCCTGATAGCCGCGCTCGATAAAGGCTCTGGCCACGCCGTTCGTGATGCGTTCGGCCAGGGCCGGGTCGCTGTGGCTAAATGAAATGTTGAGCGCGCGGGTTTCAGGAATCTGCTCGACCTTCAACCCTTCGCGCAACACTTTGACGAACGGCGCCAGGCGCGCGCTTTCGGCTGCCGGGCGTTCAAGGTCGCCATCGAATTCAAGCTTTTCCGGGTCGTCGCTGGCAGTGTTTTTCGGCGGGTTGTTTTTGTCAGCCGGTGAAAACGTCCGGCTGAAGATGGTCTGCAACGATTCGGCAATCGTGCGGCGTTCGGTCACGTCCATAAACCCGGCGTTTTCATCCAGGCGCAAATGCACGATGACATCCTCAAGCAGCGGGCGGCTGGTGATGAACAGGATTCTGGTTTTGATGTTGTCAGAATCGTCTGAACGCAGCGTGAAATCCCTCGTTGACAGCACGGTGGCAGCATCATCGCGGCGCACTTCGACGCTGGCGGTTGACTGGTAAATGGTCTTTGAGCGAAAGGCTTCGACCGT
>CAYWDW010000781.1:0-2940 GCA_964457105.1 uncultured Heliobacteriaceae bacterium | reverse complement strand
GGCTGGCCGTGCTGCCGCCAGAAGGCGAGAAACGCTTCCAGCAATTTGGTCGGGTTGAGCGTGCCGTCGGCGTTGAGCCAGGTCGGCGCAATCTGCGGCAAGGTGGCGCGCGTCACGTAGCTCAACATATACGGGATCACTTCGCGGTAAATCGGATTGGCAATCACGACGCCGCCACTGGTAGTTTGTCGCACCAGCCCTAAATCCAACACGAAACGCAAATCATCCGTTGGCAGGTCGGTCAACGATTTGCCTGCCAGAATCGGCTCAATGATGTGGCGAATGCGTGGCTCGCGTAAACGTTCGACCAGTGAATCCAGATGCGTTTCCTGGCGTTCGATCAGGATGTCTTTTGATCGTTCGATGTCTTTGAGCGTGATCGGCTGCGCAAGATCAGGCTGTAACTCTTCGACCGCAACCTTCGCCAGCGCGTTCGCCAGATAAGGTTGCCCCTGCGTCAGATGATATGCCCGCGCGATGGCTTCGTCGGTGAAAGCCTGCCCCGTCTCGCTCGTGTGCTGGCGATAGAGCGTGGCGACTTCCTCTGCCGTGAAATTACTGAGTGTCAGCGAGCGCGCTTTGATGTTGAAAGGGCTGGCCGTATTCAGTCTTTCGCTGCCGCCCGATTTGACTTTGTAATCGCGCACGTCGCGCATCCCAATCAATCCCAGCGACCAGGGAAAGCCCTGCGGGCGATTGACGTAACCGTTGCGCAATTGCCGCAGGACGGAAATCAGCGCGCCGTTTTCCAGCGCATCAATTTCGTCGAGAAACACCACCAGCGGACGCGCGGACGCCTGCGCCCAGATTTTCAGCGCAGTAAAAACACTTTGCCCGGCTTCAGCCGGAGGCCACGCGGGCGGCTGCAATTCGGCAGGCAACCACGCTTCGGCATTGCCGCGCCACGCACCAAGCATCGCGCGTTCGGCCTTCTCGATGTCGTCGTTGAAAGCCGCGCCCACTTCCATCGAAACCAGCAGCGCGGTGTAACGGCCTGCGCGCGTTAACTCCTGCGCCAATTGCAGCATCATCGTCGTTTTGCCGACCTGGCGCGGCGCGTGAATGACGAAATACAGTTTTTGGTCAATCAGTCGTCGCAATTCCGGCAGCCGCGCTGACGCAGGCAGCATGTAATGGTCTTCCGGGTTACACGGCCCGGCAGTATTGAAATACTTCATAACAGTTCCTTGTTTACCTGATGCAACCTCATTGCGGCATCCCCATACGCCGCAGCAACTCCTGAAAGCGCGCCTCGGAGCGCAGGCTGTCGTAAGCCCACCACGTTTTGACGCCGACCATCTGTGGATCGCGCGCGTCATAAGCTTTTTGCAACTGGGCCAGCGCCGCCTCCTTGTCACCGAGACCGAGGTAGGAAATGGCTATGATAGCAGGCGAAACGTATTTGCCACTGGCCTGCAACTGACGGAGAAGCCTGCGCGCTTCGTCTGACTTGCCCATCTGCGCCAGCAGGTAAATCATCATGCCATTCGTGTTCGTATCCTGGCTGTCAAGGCGGCTGGCTTTCTGGTATTCGACGATAGCCTCTGCCAACATTCCTTTTGCCGCATAGGTAGAGCCGAGATACCACAGCGCAATGTAATGGTTGGGTTCCAACGCAAGCACACTGCGATACTTTTCAATCGCTTCCTCGTACCGGCGCGCATCGTGCAGTATCCCTCCTTCCTGAACTCGATAGATTAAGTCCAGCGGATTCAGTTCCTGCGTACGCCTGACCTCATTTATCGCTTCGGTATGCCTTCCAAGATATGACAGATAGGAAGCATAGTCAGAATGGGCTTTCGCCAGATTCGGAGACAGTGCGATAGCACGCCGGTATTCTCTCTCTGCGCCACCCCAATCCCACTCAACTGTTTTCAGGCCGCCCAGACTACCATGCGCATCGGCCAAATTTTCATCCAACGCCAGCGCCTTTGCTAACGCGGCCTTCATTTGCGGATACGCTTCCTTCGGAGCAACCATACCAGACCCGCCAAGCCAGCCATATGTATCAGCAATCCCCACCCAGGCGAGCGCAAAGTCTGGATCAAGCGCGACGGCTTGTTTGAAGTAATCCAGCGCCTTCCGACGATCTGTCGTCCCGCCACCGCTGCGGCGATAGAACTGCCCGTTGAGGTAAAGCTGATAGGCTGCCGGGTTTTGTGTGGCGCGCTTGGCGAGTTGTTCTTCTTGTGCGCCCGTCAGACGCAGGCGCAGTTTTTCCGAGATCGTCCGCGCAATCTCTTCCTGCACCGCTTGCAGGTCGGCAGCCTGGCGCTGATAGTTTTCGCTCCAGAGTTGAGTTTTATCGCGTGTGTTCACCAGTTCGGCGCGCACGGTCAGGCTGTCGCCGCGTTGCACCACACGCCCGGTGATGATGGCCTGCACGCCGAGCGATTGCGCAATGGTCTGCAAATCGGTGTCTTTGTTTTTGAACTGAAAGCTCGAACTGCGGGCGATGACTTTGAGTTGCGGTAACTGAGCCAGCCGATCAATCAGGCTTTCACTCAAGCCATCCGACAGATATTCCAGATTCTGATCGCCACTGCCATTGGCAAACGGGAGCACGGCAATGGATTCGATTTGTGGCTGCTTCGTTGTGAAAGAACGGTAGCCCAAAAAGCTGACGATGAGCACCAGCAGACCGGCCAAGCCCGCCAGCCACCAGCGTCTGGTTCGGGGTTGTTCTGGCGTCGTCAGTGGCGCGCTCTCAGCCGCTGTCGCTTTTGCCTCCGGCGCGGCGGCAGTGGTTTGCGGCAACATCATGGTTTGCGCTTCGACAGGTGCAACTACTGATAAATCACGTATGCCTTCGCCCGTTGGAAAATTGTCCCCCGCGCCGCGCCGCTCGATGTCCTGCAACGTTTGCGCGACTTCGTTCGCCGTCGGACGCTGATTCGCCTCCTTCGCCAGCATCCGCAGCAGCAAATCATTCAACGCCGC
>CAYWDW010000780.1:0-2947 GCA_964457105.1 uncultured Heliobacteriaceae bacterium | reverse complement strand
TTTGTCATCGAGCACTTTCAGGCTGACCAGTTTGCATTTCGGCGCCATCCCGGCAATGGCCGGAAAATCTCTGAAGCCGGGTGTGGGCCGACCGAATTCATCCAGGCTCATGACCCTGGCCCTGATCTTTCCCCGAATTTCTCCGGCCATGATGCCGGCGACGTGCGTGCCGTGACCGCGCACATCAATGAGCGCGCTTTGTTGATCGAGCTTTTCGAGCAGCCCCAGAAAATTCAGGTGCGGAAACAGGTCCGGGGCCGCGTCGGCCTGCGCGCCCGGCACGTCGGCCAGCGAATCGCCCTTGTCGCTGAGCGTCGTGAAATCCATGTGGCGCAGCGGTGACGGCAGTTCCAGATTTTTGTGCAGGGCAAAATGCGGGTGCGTGGCGTCAATGCCCGAATCCAGCACGGCCCAGGTGATGCCGTCGCCGGAACTCGCAAATGATCTTTGCGCGGCATCGGCTTTGACGGTGCTGATCGAGCGGGTGATTTGTGCGGTCACTTCAAAATCGGGCCAGATGCTCCAGATGGCATTGGGCGCGGGCGGAATGTCGGTGGAGGTGGCCGGCAGGTCGTCCGGTTTACTTCGGTCAAGGCGAATCAGTTCCTGAATCGCAGCGGCATCGAGCCGCGCAAACAGGTATTGCCGGCTCATAATGCTTTTGGGCGCATTGACGCCCTGCGCGGGCTGATCTTTCGTAATCAGGCGAATCAGCTTCCAGATGCGTTCACGCGCCCTGGCCCGGCCTCCAGGATAATTCAGGTTGACATCAATGATAATCGAATGCGGACTGAGCGGCGCTGCCGCCGCGGTTTTGATCTGTTCCAGTTCAGGTTCGAGGTCTTTGAGTAATGGCAGCGAAATGATCGTGCGGGCCAGTTTCTCGTTGATTGAGGCCTGCCAGTTGTCGGCCTCTTCGCCGCTGACCGGCGGCGGCACATCGTGAGCGACATTGGCGGTGGGCGGCAGCCCTGCTTCAGCGGGCTTAGCCTCTTTGGGACGACGTGCAGTTCGTGGTTTTTTTCTCTCCATGCGGCCAGCTCCTGTCCTCATCAGCACAATCTGATGGATGGTTGGGGTCGGTCTATAAGTGGGATTTGTCTGGCGCACATTTCAACACGAGTGCAGGCAGGACTCAATACAACAGCGTTGAAAAACGGCCAATGGGTTTTTGTTTCAATCTGTTGACAGACGATAATCCGCTCCCGTAATATCCCCCATCCTGATGGGGCCGGGGGCCTGAGCTGACCTTGCTGAGAGCCTTCCGGCAAATGAAATTAAAGGCAGGAACATCGTTTTGGTTTACGTACTTTACGCACTTTATATTCTCGCCTGTGTCTTCCTGATTCTGGTGGTGCTGCTGCAGTCAGGCAAGGGTGGCGATGTGGCCGCAGCTTTTGGCGGCGCCGGCAGCCAGACCGCTTTCGGCCCGCGCGGCGCGCAGAAACCGCTTGAAAAGGCAACGATCACTGCCGCGATTCTGTTTATGCTGCTCGCGCTGATCTTTTCGCTGCCGGGCGTGACCGGGCCGCGCTCGGTGGTCCGGGATTCAGGCACCGCCGCAACGCCTTCACCTTCGCCTGCGGCATCGGTTCCGGCCTCAGCGCCTGGCGTTTCACCGTCGGTCGCGCCGAGCGCCAGCCCGACGGCCAGCGTCGCGGCCAGCCCGTCACCAAAGGCTTCAACGACACCGGCGAAGAAGTGATCTGACAGTCTGATTCCGGGGATGTGGTGGAATTGGTAGACACGTACGTTTGAGGGGCGTATGGCGCAAGCCGTGAGAGTTCGAGTCTCTCCATCCCCATTTTGAAAAGGGCCGCTTCACGCGGCCTCTTTCGTTTTCAGGACTGATTCCCCAGGGCCGATAAAACTTCATCAGCCGCGCGCAGGCCCTGATAAAAAGCCTCCTCAAACAAGGCCACGCCGCTCAGATCGGAGTGGGCGAAATGAATGCCGCGATATGGCTGCGCTGCCGCCTTGCGCGCCCTGCCGTGAATAAAGCCCGGACGCGGCGAAATCATCGCGTGCCCCCAGCGCATGACATCCAGCCTTTCGGTCAACCGGCGAATCTCAGGATGCGCACGTTGCAGGTCAGCCAGGACCACATCGGCCCACTGCGCGCGGTCAGCCGCGAGCAGCCTCTTTCTCGCCGCCAGCGCATCCGGCTCAGTCAGCGGGTAGTAATAAGTCAGCACCGTCGGGCCGTAATCAGGTCCGCGCTGATGCGTGGCGGTGACATAACCCAGAGCCGGGCTGTCATAAATCACATTGTCCCACGCGAGCGGAAAGCCCAGCCCATCGGGCCTGTCCTTCAGGTGCAAATTGGCGGTCATCCAGACGCCGTACTGAAAATCAGCGACGTGCGCGGGCGGTTGTTCGCGCCAGGGTCGAATCACGTAACGAGTCAGAAAATGCGGAGCCGCAAAGATCACGCGCTCAGCCCGGAGACCGCTGACGGTGTTACCATCGTGCGCTGCTGCGATGACCTCAACGCCTGAAGGCCGCGGGATGATTTCAGTCACGGCCAGCCCGGTTCTGACTTTGTCTTTGACTTTGTGGTGCAGGTGCGCGATCAGCCGCCCGTTGCCTTCGGGCCAGGTGATGAAGGGCTGCGTGTCGTGGCCCGGCCTGGGCATGCGCGCGCAGAAATAGAACAGCCCGGCCCACGCGCTCGTGGTTTCCAGCGTCAACCCGTAATCATCGCGGCAGCCATATTCGACAAACCACCGCAGGCGCGGCGAAGTGAAGCCGCGTTCGTTCATCCACTGCGCCATTGAAACCTGGTCGAGCGCCGTCGCTTCAGCATCGTCAGACGACAGGGCCAGCGGAATGTGAAAGGCCCTGCGCCCGCGCCGGTCGCGCCACGCCACCCACCGGTTGAGTTCAGCATTGCCCTGAAGGTCGTCCCATCGAGGGGAAAGATGGCCGAGCCGATGCTGACGCCGAC
>CAYWDW010000779.1:0-2948 GCA_964457105.1 uncultured Heliobacteriaceae bacterium | reverse complement strand
GCGCGTGCTTGATGCGCTGCAGACCGATGAACTCTGCCCGTGCAACTGGAGCAGGGGCGAAAAAACACTGGGCGCGGCGAAGTAAGCACACGAGGAGCAGAACCAATGAGTGAACTTGAGAAAATCCGTGAACGGTTGCCGGAAGCGGCCAGAGATATGCGGCTGAATCTGCAGACCGTTTTTCAGACAACTTCGCTCACTCCGGCACAGCTCTGGGGGACGGCGGTGGCTGCGGCCATCGCCTCCCGCCATGCCGATCTGGCGCGGGCGGTGCTGGCCGATGCTGCGGGCGCGGTTGAGGCCGGGGTGATTGAGGATGGCCGGGCGGCGGCGGTGCTGATGAGCATGAATAACGTCTATTACCGCTTTCGTCACATGATCGGGAAGGAGAATTATTCAGCGAAACCGGCGCGGCTGCGGATGAACTGGATTGCAAAGCCGCTGGGCAGCAGGGCCGATTTCGAGCTGTTCTGCCTGGCGGTCAGCGCGATCAATGGTTGTGAAATGTGCGTGCGCGCGCACGAACAGGTCGTGATCGAGGGCGGCCTCAGTGAAGATCAGGTTCACGACGCGGTGCGCGTGGCCGCGACCATCAACGCGGCGGCGGTCGGGCTGGAGGTAAGTGATCTGTCAGCGTCGGCAAATGCAGCGGCCTGACAACCCGACAGGGACTGACGTAATCAAAGGTCACCGGTCACGCAGACAGTCAGCGCGTGGCCGGTGAAATAACTTTAAGCGGGATGAAGGAGCGTATGAACATACCGATTGAAATTGCGAAGAAGATGAGGGAGTTGCCGGAAAGCAGCCGCCGCGAGGTGCGCGCGGTGGTGCAGCGTCACATCAACGCCTGCCACAAGCTGGGCATCGTGCCTGAGAATATGGAGCGCGTCTGGATTGAGGCGATTGAAGCGGTCCAGATTGACGACCGCTACGCGGAAAAACTTAAAGAAAAGTGGCCCGAATGGGAGCCGGTCAGAAAGTACGATGTGTATGACAGCCCGAAGGCGGCATAAGGCGACAGATCAACTATCGGAAGGAGCATCTCAATGTTACCGATCAGCGGTGTTTATGAAGTGGCGATTCGCGTCAAAGACCTGAGTGTGGCCGAGCCGTTTTATCGTGAAGTGCTGGATTTGCAGGTCGGCCTGCGTGATGAGCATCGCCGTCGGCTGTTTTTGCGGGCGGGTGCTGAGGCCGGGATGATTGTGTTGCTGGAAGACAAGGGGCAGTGGCCGACGCAGCATTTTGCTTTCACCATTCGTGAAGCCGATGTGGCACGGGCCGCCGCCCTGCTGCGCGAGCGCGGAGTCGAAGTGGACGGGCCACACTTTCACGCGTGGATGCCAGCCACGTCAATCTATTTTACCGATCCGGACGGGCACGATCTTGAATTGTGCGCTCCGGCGAGCAGGCAATAGCGGCGATTACTTCAGATCGCCCGCCAGATACTGTGCCAGTGTGACTGCCGCAATCGCGGCAGTTTCTGTTCTGAGGATGCGCGCGCCCAGGCTGACGGGGATGAAATCCTGGCAGGCCGCGAGCGTCAGTTCGCTTGTGTGCCAGCCGCCTTCGGGGCCGATGGCCAGCGTGATCGCTTTGATCGAAGTTGCGCGCCCGGACAGCAGTTCGTGCAGGCTGTGCCCGCCCGCTTCGGCAAAGATCAGTTTCAGTTCGTCGTGGTCCACTTCGCAGAACTCCGCGAGACTTTTCGGCTCGGTAATTTCGACCAGCCTGCGGCGCCCGCACTGCTTGACCGCTTCAAGCGCGATGCGCCGCCATCTTTGCAACCTGTTATCAGCGCGCCCTTCACGCAACTGCACCTCGCTGTATTCGGTCGCCAGCGGCACAATTCGTGTGACGCCCAACTCGGTGGCCTTCTGAATTACGAGGTCGAATTTGTCGCCTTTGACCAGCGCCTGGCCGAGCGTCAGCCGGAGCGGCGATTCAACTTCATTGGCGAGCCGCGACAGCACCTCAAGCTGCACTGACTGCCGGGTGAGGTCGGCAATGGTGCATTCAAACTCAGCGCCCTGACCGTCAAACACAAAGACGCGCGCGCCTGCGCCAAGCCGCAGCACGCGGGTCAGGTGATGCGCCTCATCGCCGCTGAGCGTGACGTGCGGGCCGCTGATGGCTGATGGCGGAGCGTAAAAACGATGGCGTTGCATAGCCCGATTATCTTCACACGCCCGGACCGGCTGATCCAGCAAACTCGCGCCGAAAATAAAACAGCCGGGATAAAACCCGGCTGTGGCAGTGGATGTTTGCTATCAGGTGACTGCTAACCCTGGAAGGTGAACATCACCGTTCCGGTTTTGCCGAGCGTCAGCACGTCGTTGTTGTGCAACTGGACTTCGGTGATGCGCTGCTGCATCTGATGATTCAGGTAAGTGCCGTTGGTTGATCCGGCATCGCGGGCGACGATCTGGCCATTGATCACGCCAACCCACAGATGCTGGCCTGAAACCTGCGGATCCTGCACGACGATTTGCGCGCGGGTGTTGTCGCGCCCGATGAAAATGCCCTGGCCGACAGGGAATGACTGTCCCTGCAACGGCCCGGAAGTGCAGACCAGCGTGGCCTGCGCGGTGCCCGGATAAAATTCCGTCTTGCCGACGGCAGCGAGCGGGACGGTAGGCTGATAGCCTGCCGCCGCGCCGCCCGGTTGCGCCTGCGCGGCCTGATAAGGATCAGGCCGGTTCAGACCCTGCGGCAGGTGCGGCGCCTGCTGATAAGCCTGCTGCGCAGGAAACGATTGCGGCCTGGCGGGCGCTGATTTCTTCTTTCTGATAAAGACGAAAGCCGCGATGAGACCGCCCACCACGACCAGAAAACCGCCGCCGAAAACGATCAGGATGATGAACGCGCCGAGCGCCGAACCTGAGCGGTCTTCGCCGTGATCGGCACCTGCTCAATCAGCAACAGCATCCGGTGCTGATGGTGCCGCT
>CAYWDW010000778.1:0-2948 GCA_964457105.1 uncultured Heliobacteriaceae bacterium | reverse complement strand
ACAGAGAGATAACGGAACAAACGGAAATAACGGAACAGACGAAAACCAGCGGATTACGGTCTGAACCAGCGGCAGTTCGGGCATTAGTCGCACGGCTGGTCTTGTCCGGCTTGATGCCTGCCGGATTCTTTCAGGGCGCGACTTTTGCTTTGGGTTCAGTCGTGGCTTTCTGATCGGCATCAGCTTTGGGTTCGGGCTGATTCGGTTGCAGCCACTGAAAGTTGAAGGGTGAACGGAGAATGGTGATTTCAGGCTGGCGCGAACGGTCGCGGCTTTCGCGCACGAGAACGGCGACCGCCGGGTTGCCCGCAATCAGAAACAGCGCCTGCTTCTGATTCCGCTCGACGGTCTGCATGATCGGGTTGCCGAACTTCTGCTGATAAAATCTGATGACGGTCGCAAAATCATCGCGGGTGCGCTGCGTGCGCAGTTCCTGGCCGGGAATGCGGCTGTATTCGCCGGTCATTTCTCCGGGATATTCATATGCGCTCAGATCCAGCGGAGTCTCAGATGTCGTGCCTGTCGCACCTCTTTCCGCCGCCCGCTCGGCGTCATTATTGGCGCGTTCGATGTCATCCATCCGCCGCTCCATGTCATCCCTGACGCGCTCCTGTATTTCGAGAATGGAACCGGCCAGTTTCTGATTGACGCGATTCTGTGCGCGAAATTGTTCGAGCTGCGCGCGCTCGACCGGAGACAGGCGGATCTTGTCATCGTTGGCTTCGTCGTTGATGGCAGCGCCAATGCCCGCGCTCAGCAGCAGCGCCAGCGCCCAGCCGCCCCACCTCAGCAGCTTGCGCCGGGGCCGCAGCGAAGCCGTATTCGCCACCGGCTGATTCCACACCGGAGCCTGATAAACGGGCTGTGGCGGCGCGGCTTGCGGGTAACGCGCCGTATTTGACGACAGCACATCGCCAATGTTCGGCGGCAGCGGCGCTGAAGCCGCGGGCGGCGGCGTGACCTGCCTGCCGATATTGCGCGTCGCGGCTTCAGTGAAATCGGTTTCGCCGCTCAGCATCGCGCCGCACTGACGACAGAAGCGCGTGCCGACCGGAGATTCATAATTACAGGCTGGACAGTTGTGCATCGGTGTCACCTCAGAAGCATGAAAACCGCGTGGATGCGATGGCGGCACGCCGGTTGAGCGCGCCTGATTCAATTACGCTGGCCTGAAATTTTTGTTCATCAGGATTGCGTCATCCTTACCTGCGGCGCGCCGAAATGCAAGTTTGCCGGACAGTCCACAAGGAGCGCAGGCACGGTGCCTGCCACAAGGAGCGCAGGCGTCCCGCCTGCCTGACTTCGGGAAAGGTTCGTTCAGTGAAGCGGAGCAGGCGGGACGCCTGCGCTCCTTGTGGCAGGCGCGCTGGACGCGGCCTGAGACAGCCGTTATCATCGCGTCATTCTGCAAATCGTCCTGTCGTTTCACGCTAACATTCGCTGCTTTCAGAAAGGCGCTCCATGGTCAGCCGAAAATTCACCATTCTTTCCATTACCCTGATGCTGCTTGCCGTTTCGTCAATTCCCGTCGTGCCGCAGAATGCTGTTGGTGATCGCATCAATCCGCGTCAGGGCGGCACGCGCTCAGTGGTGCGCGCGCTGAACGGAATGGTCGCCACCAGTCAGCCGCTCGCGTCGGCTGCCGGGTTGCGCATCCTGCAACAGGGCGGCAATGCCATTGACGCAGCCATCGCCGCCGCCGCTGTGTTGTGCGTCGTCGAGCCGATGATGGTCAGCCCCGGCGGTGATCTGTTCGCGCTGGTCTGGAACGCACAGAAGAAAGAATTGAAAGCTCTCAACGCCAGCGGGCGCGCGCCAAAGGCCATCAGCCTGGAGGCGCTCAGACAACGCGGCATCACGGAAAAGCCGGAATACGGCATTCACACCGTCACCGTTCCCGGCGCGGTTGACGGCTGGGCCACGCTGCTGAAAAGTCACGGCACGATGACGCTCGCGCAGGTTTTGCAACCGGCGATTGAATATGCCGAACGCGGCTTTCCGGTCACTGAAATCATCGGCACCGACTGGCAGGAAGGCTTGAAGCATCAAAACAACCCCGATTTTGCCGCGACGTTTTTACCGCACGGCAAAGCTCCGGCCATCGGTGACATCTTCACGAACAAAAACCTGGCCACAACGCTCAGAAAGATTGCCGCCGGCGGGCGCGACGTTTTTTACAAGGGCGAGATTGCCGCAAAGCTCGTCAGGTTTGCGCACAGCCAGGGCGGCTTCCACACGATGCAGGATTTTGCCGATCACCAGTCAACGTGGGTCACACCGATCAGCACGACCTATCGCGGCTATACGGTTTATGAACTGCCGCCGAACAATCAGGGCCTCGCCGCGCTTGAGATGCTCAACATCCTGGAAGGCTTCGATCTGAGCAGCCTCGGCCACAACTCGGCGGCCTATCTGCACCTGCTCGTCGAAGCCAAAAAGCTCGCCTTTATTGACCGCGCGCGGCACATTGCCGACCCGGCCTTTTATCAGGCTCCGCTCGACAAATTACTCTCAAAGGATTACGCCGCCGAGCTGCGCCAGCGAATTGATCTGAACCACACGATGACGGCGCAAGCGGGGCCGCGCGGCGGCGAAGATACGGTTTACCTGACCGTCGTTGATAAAGACCGCAACTGCGTGTCGTTCATTCAAAGCATCTTCAGCGCCTTCGGTTCGGGCCTCGTGGCGGGCGACACAGGCATCGTGCTGCACAATCGCGGCGCGGGCTTTTCATTCGATCCGCAGTCACCCAATCGCCTCGAAGGCGGCAAGCGTCCGTTTCACACTTTGATTCCGGCCATGGTGTTCAGAGACAACAAACCCTGGCTGACCTTCGGCGTGATGGGCGGCGATATGCAGGCGCAGGGTCACGTGCAAGTGCTGCTGAACCTGATTGATTTCGGCATGGACGTGCAGCAGGCGGGTGAGCAGCCGCGCTTCCGCGACTT
>CAYWDW010000777.1:0-2954 GCA_964457105.1 uncultured Heliobacteriaceae bacterium | reverse complement strand
TTGCGCTGCCGCCGACTTTTTCTTAAGATTCACGCGCTTCATTAAAGTAATCAGCACTCACAAACAACAACCTTCAATCTGCTTCGAAAGTTCTGGTGACTTCTCACTGGGTCTCAGCACGGCGAGTCAGCCAACTGGCCACAATTTCTGGGGCAACTCTCACCAGTAACAGGCGCAGCGTCACGAGCTGAACTGTGTCAGCCTGCATTTCGCGCAGGCCGGAGACAGGCAGCGAATGTCCACGTTTATCTGTCCAGGAGAAGCACGCCATGAAACCTTCACGTCAACTGATCCTCGTCTTGTTGATTTCCATGCTGACCGGCAGCCTGCTCAGTCCGGGGCTGCGCTCAGGCAGCGCCAGCGTCGCCAGGCTGAAGGCCGACTCGGCGCCGGCCAGTTCATTCAGACGCCGCGTGCTGGCGCAGCCCCCGGCGCAGTCAGATCGCCAGGTCAAACGGGCGGTGGTCAATCTGAAGAGCCTCGCCGCGCAGCCGCGCCGGCAGGCGAGTCAGGGCCGCCGGGAAATTCACGCGCCGCAACGGCCCGCGAATCGCCGTAACCTGCCCGTGCCGGCAGAAGCATTGCGCGAAACTCAGTCCCGGCCCGCACCACGCACCGTCAGCCGGGCCGCAACAAATACGCCGGTGCTGGTCAGCTTTCCGGCGCTCGAAGACAACGACACCGTCATCCCGCCTGACACCCAGGGGGCCGTTGGTCCGTTTCATGTGATGACCACGCTCAACAGTGAAATCCGCATTCAGAACCGCGCGGGTGACATCCTGCTGACCCTGCCGCTCGATCATCTGGCGGAGTCAGTCGGTATTTCCGGCGTCTTCGATCCGCGCCTGCTTTATGACCACGTGCAGCAGCACTGGATTCTGGTCACTGTGTCCGGCGCTTTTGCCGCCGACTCCGCCGTGCAGATTGCGGTGTCGCAGAATGAGGACCCGACCGGCTTCTGGTCTGTCTACAGCTTCGATGCTGACAGCACTGATGCGACCTGGGCTGATTTTCCAATCGTCGGCTTCAACAAAGACTGGATCGTCGTCACGACCAATATGTTTGAAGTCAGCGATGGTGAAGACCCGGAGAGCAGTTTCAGCGGCACGCAGGCGTTCGTGGTCACGAAAAATAACCTGTATGACTTTCTCGCTGAAACGCCGCGCCGGTTTATGGTCAGCGACGGGTTCTCGATGGCTCCGATGGTGACTTATGACGATGCGCTTTCGACGATTTACCTGATTGAGGACTGGAACGGCGGAATGGGCGCGCTGCGACTGAGCGCAATCAGCGGCGCGGTCGGCGCTGAAACGCTGACTGCCGGAATCGGGTTTCCGATTGCGCCTGGTGGCGCGACGTGGGCGTCCGGTGATGCCGACAATTCGATTGATGACGGCGATGATGATGACTTTCTGCCGCAACTCGGCTCGACGAGTTTCATCAACGAAGGCGATTCGCGCATTTCATCGCCTGCCACCTGGCGCAACGGTTCGTTGTGGGTCACGCATCATGTCTTTTTACCGGCAGGCCTGAGTCCGGCCCGCACCGCCGTGCAATGGTGGCAGATTACGCCGACCGGCCTGGTCATCAATCAGTTCGGGCGCATTGATGATGAAAACGGCGGCAGTTTTTATGCGTATCCGAGCCTTGCCGTCAATCGGAACAACGACGTGCTGATCGGTTATTCGCGCTTTTCAGCGGGTCAGTATGCCAGCGCCAATTATGCTTTCAGGTATGGGACTGACCCGGTAGACACGATGCAACCCGACACCGTACTCAAGGACGGCGAAGGGCCGTATGAAAAGCAGGGGCGGCGTAATCACCGGAACCGCTGGGGCGATTACAGCGCGACCTCAGTTGATCCGGTCAACGATCAGAATCTGTGGACGATTCAGGAATACGCGGCGGCGGGTAATCACTGGGCGACGTGGTGGGGCGGGCTGATTCTGGAAGGCGCTGATCTCGCGGTCACGAAAATCGCCGACACCGGGACGGCCATTGCCGGGAAGACGCTGACTTACACCATCGGACTGGTCAATCACGGCCCCGATGCCGCCACGAACGTTGAGGTCAGAGACTATTTACCCGCCGGGGTCAGTCTCGTTGCGGCGACCGTCAGCAGCGGCGCGGGCTGGCAGATCAGCGACACGAAATTCACCAAAGCTGTCGTGGACAACGGCGAAACGGCCACTTTCAGCCTTGTCGTCAGGCTCGACAGTTGCCTTGACGAGGACGGCCAGCTTGACAATGTCGTGATTGCCGCGAGCAGCCTTTCTGACAGCAATCCTGAGAACAACGTGGCCGAAGTCCTGACGGGTGTTGCGCGCCAGGCTGATCTGTCCATCACCAGAGCCGCGCTTGCTGATCCGGTCATTGCCGGAACCACGATGACTTACACCGTTGCCGTCAAAAACAACGGGCCGAGTTGCGCGCTCAATCTGAAAATCAGCGACGCGCTGCCGGTGGCCACACGCCTGATTTCGGTCGCGGCGCCAGGTGCCACGATCACCCGGCCACCGGCGGGCGGCGTTGGCACCATTGAAGCCGTCTGGCCTGGCGAGACGGCGCCCGGCGCGGTCCGCGCCCTGACCATCGTCGTCTGCGCCTGCGGCGAAATGATTTGTGAGGCCCTGATCCGAAATACTGTCGTCACTTCCTCCGATTCGCCCGACCCGAATCAGACCAACAACACCGCGCTGTTCGCCAATACGTTGCGCGTTGATCCGGTCAGGCGCCTGAAAGGGAATGTCTGCCCCGTCAGAACCATCACGGGCAGAGGCTGAAAAAGCAGCCGTGTGAAGCCCATCGCTGACTCCTGCGGCCTGATTCCCTGAGCCGGACTTACGCAAAACTATTGGAGCGCGGGCTGCCAGCCCGCCGGAGGCTGGGGGCGCGGGCGGCAAACGGGGGGGGGGGCGCCCCCGCCCGCCACGGTGTTGGTGGAGGGTTGGGGG
>CAYWDW010000776.1:0-2955 GCA_964457105.1 uncultured Heliobacteriaceae bacterium | reverse complement strand
GAGCGGTCTTCGTTGTAAAGCGGCTGCCATCCGCCGGTCAGATCAATGATGCTCAGGCGACGCATCGCCAGGCGCAGGTGGCGCGTCCTGAATTCGCCCGCGCCGTCAGGGCCGCGATGCTCAAGCGCGTGCTGCATCCGGCTGACCATTTCGTCATCACCTTCGGTCAGCGGCTCACGGCTGATTGTTCCGCACACTCCGCACATCGCCACAAAAACTCCTGCTTCAAAGCAGACTTGCCGAAACAGGCAGGCCAAGCCGCCTGCCCACCTTGAAGGCCAGATAACCAGGCGGCGCATCAAACAACAGCCGGGCAGACCGGCGCGCCTGCAGCCACCTTCGATTCGCGGCGGCGAACTGCCCCGCGTATCGTTCCGTCAGCATCCGGTTTTCCCGGCGACAGACTTCAAGCATCGTGGATGTTTTGGCTGCGCCGTGTTCGCGGAACATGCCCAGGAAACGCCTGACTCGCCCCACACGCCCCGCCAGCAACAGCCGCAAAACAAAATCCAGATCCATGCTGAATTTCAATGATTCATCCATCAGCCCGATGCCACAGCTTTCAAAAATCAAACCGATGCCCGCCGTCTTCGATCAGGCCTATGTCAAACGCCTGAGCGGCACCAACGTCAAACAGGGCAAAACCAAAATGGACCTGGCCGAGCAGTTGATCAGCGACATTGCCGAGTTCAAACGGAAGCACCGGTGTTCACGGCTGGTCATGATCTGGTGCGCTTCAACCGAAGTGTTCATCAAACCGCACCCGGTGCACAAAACCCTCGCGTCATTTGAACAGGCCATGCGCGAAAATCACAAAGCCATCGCGCCTTCGATGATCTATGCCTGGGCGGCCCTCAAATCAGGCGTGCCGTTTGCCAATGGCGCGCCGAATCTGACGGTTGACATTCCGGCCATGCTCGAACTCGCCGAACAGAACAACGTGCCGCTTGCGGGCAAGGATTTCAAAACCGGCCAGACGATGATGAAGACGATCATCGCGCCCGGCCTCAAGGCGCGCCTGCTCGGCCTGCACGGCTGGTATTCGACCAACATTCTCGGCAATCGTGACGGCGAAGTCCTGGATGATCCCGGCTCCTTCAAGACCAAGGAGGAATCGAAGCTCTCGGTGCTTGAATACATTCTGCAACCGCACGTTTATCCGGCGCTCTACAGCGACTTCTCGCATCTCGTGCGGATCAACTATTACCCGCCGCGCGGCGATAACAAGGAAGGCTGGGACAACATAGATATTTTCGGCTGGCTCGGCTATCCGATGCAGATCAAGATTGATTTTCTCTGCCGCGATTCGATTCTCGCCGCGCCGATTGTGCTGGATCTCGCGCTGCTGATGGATCTCGCGCAGCGTTCCGGCATGCGCGGCATTCAGGAATGGCTGTCGTTTTATTTCAAATCGCCGATGTGCGCGCCGAAGCTGTATCCCGAACACGACCTGTTCATTCAGTTGATGAAGCTCAAAAACACGCTGCGTCACCTGCGCGGCGAGGAACTGATTACACACCTCGGCCTGGAATATTACGACTGAGGCATCGGGCAGGAAATGCGGGCGGAGCCGCGTCACCATTCACACGATGCCGGCGGCGACGCCGCAGTGTGCCGGGCGTTCTTCGGCTTTGCGCTGGCGATAGCCGCTTCGGCGGTACGCGGCAACGGGATCAATGGCGCCGCCTGCGCGGGCACGCGACATGGCCAGAACAGGCGACACGTCGGCGGTGAAAGCCTGCTTCAGAATCGCCAGCGCCCGCAGCGCATCGCACTGCTCCTGCGCTTCGGCGAGCGCGGCCCGGTCAACCAGGTGCGCCTGCACATAAGCGCGTGTCAGTTCGACGGCGCTCATCATCAGCGATTCGATGGGATCGGTGACGTTGTGCGACTGATCGAGCATATAAGCCGGATTGAAAGCCGTCACCTGATGCAGCTCCGCGTCCACCAGTTCATTGAAGATCAGGAAGAGCTGAAACGGCTTGATCGAACCGGCGTCCAGATCGTCATCGCCATACTTGCTGTCGTTGAAATGAAAGCCCGCGAGTTTGCCGAACTGAATCAGGCGCGCCACGATCATTTCAATGTTGACGTTCGGCGCGTGATGGCCGAGATCAACCAGGCAGGCAGCCTGCGGCCCCAGTTCGCGGGCGCAGTAATAACTCGTCCCCCAGTCGTTGATCACCGTCGAGTAAAAGGCCGGTTCATAAAGCTTGTGTTCGATGAACAGCCGCCAGTCATCAGGCAGCGCCGCATAAATTTCGCGCACGCTGTCAAGATAGCGTTCCAGCGCCTGCCGAAAGTGCATCTGCCCTGGAAAGTTGCCGCCGTCACCGATCCACACAGTGAGCGCCTGCGAGCCTAACACCTGGCCGATCCTGATGCATTCGATGTTGTGCGCGATGGCCTGGCGGCGCACTTCGCGGTCCGGGTGCGTGAGGCTGCCGAACTTGTATGAAAGGTTTTGTCCGGCCTGATCCTGAAAGGTATTCGAGTTCATCGCATCGAAGTGCAACCCGCGCGCGGCAGCAAACTCGCGCAGGTTCGCAGCGTCATCCGGCTGATCCCACGGAATGTGCAGCGACACGGCAGGCGTCGCACGCACGAGCCTGAAAATCGTCCCGCAGTCTTCGAGCTTTTCATAAATATCACGCGGCTCGCCCGCGCCCGGAAAGCGTGCGAAGCGCGTGCCGCCAGTGCCCACGCCCCACGACGGCACAGCCACCTGAAACGCCTGCGCCCGCTCCGTCAGCGTTTCAATATCCTTTTGCCGTCGCCGCAGCACGCGTGAGAGATGCTCGTAATCCTCGTCGAGCCACGCCTGCGCCTTGCGGTTCTCAGCGGCGATGAAATCGTCAGCTATCTCGAAATGTTTTGTCATCGCATCCTTCGATGTCTTTGGGGTGTGATTTCGCTGTGATGTACTTTCAAGCTGCATAGCGCATTACTTTCTGC
>CAYWDW010000775.1:0-2960 GCA_964457105.1 uncultured Heliobacteriaceae bacterium | reverse complement strand
AGCAGTTCGCCGAGTTCACGCTCGAAGAGGCAGACCTGCGCGCCCGTATCAACTTTGGCTTCACAGCGAACTGCCACTTTACTGTAGCTGAGGATCACTGGCATCGTGATGCCATCTTCAAGCGCGTTGTATTCGAATCGAAGATTGAAGTTGAGGGAATGATTCAGGTTCAGCCAAAGTTGATAATGGCCGTGCCTTCAGGTGGTTCAGGCGTGACCAGTTTGAACAGGGCATCCGGGTGTCCGGCGGCCCTGGCGATTGCAAAGACTTCCTTTGCGTTCGGGCCATGACTGATAAGCTGGTCGCCTTTAAGCGCGACCCATTGCCCGGCGTATTCGTGGCGATGCTCTTTCAACCACTGATGCTCCTGTTTGAGGTCACGCAGGCTCCAGGCTCGGGCGAGCGCGCGCGCGATTTCGATTCGGCGCTGCTCTTCATCGGGCACATCAATGATCTGACGCAGCTTTTCTATCTCGTCCGGCGGCAGCGACTGAATGCCGTAGAGGATTTGCTCAAATGTGATCAGTGGCATGGCTCTGGCTCCTTCAGGTGAATTCAGGGCCGAAGTTTAGCATAGCAGTAGTTTTGTTATGAGATTTACCTTTAGATTCAGGCTTCATCAATCCGGCTTGATCCCGGCGCTGCTGGCGCTCGTGGCGGTCTATTTTTTCCTCGTGGTCGCTTGTGCAGCGGCAAAGGCGCCGACCATTCAATCAGCGGATGAGGAACTCCGGCGCGGCAATTATCAAAGTGCGCTGGCCGCCTTCAATCGCCTGCTTTCGTCCAATCCGAATGACGCGCAGGCGCAGGCCGGGCTGTTGCGCGCTTACCTTGAAACCGGCAGGTATGCCGAAGCCGAAGAGGCCGCGAAGAAATTCATCACCGCGAATGCCAACACCCCGGCGGCGCTGCTCGCGCTCGGTGAAGTTTATGCTGCGACGGGGCGCTATGCTGAAGCCATCACGCAGTTCGGCATCGCGGCTCGCACGAATCAGCCTGTCACAAAACTGCGCGCTGAGTTGCGGCGCGGCGAAATGCTCGCGCTCACCGGCAAAGAGGAAGAAGCGCAGCCGGTCTTTCAGTCATTCATCGGTTATTACAACTCAAAGTCGGATCACTCAGCCGAAGAACTGACGCTGATTGCGCAGGCGCTGATTCACCTTGAAAAATACAAGGACGCGAATGAACTGATTCTTGATGCGACGGATCAGGACCGTTCATTGATCGAAGCGCAACTGGTCGGCGGCGAACTTTTCACGACCAAATACAACTATGCGGACGCGGCGAAATTTCTTGAGGACGCCTTCAAAATCAACCCGCACAGCGCGCGCGCACACCTGGCTCAGGCGGCCAACAACAAACTGACCGGCGGCGAAGCGATGCTCGCCTCGCTCAACAAGGCGCTCGAAATCAATCCGCATTACGTCGAAGCGCTGGCGTTGCGCGCTTACACCGAAATCGAAGCCGAGCAGTACGACAAGGCGACGGCTGATCTCGACCGCGCGCTCAAGGTCAATCCGAACTCGCTCGACGCGCACGCGCTCAGGGCAGCGATGTTCTGGGTGCAGGATCGCACTGCCGATTACGAAACCGAAGTCAAAGCGACGCTCTCGATCAATCCGCGCGACGGGATGCTGTATGAAACGCTCTCGCACTTTGCGACGAATAATCGCCGCTATCAGCAGGCGGTTGAGTTTTCGCGCAAGGCCACAGAGCTTTCGCCGCGTTTGTGGCAGGCGCATCTGAGCCTCGGCAATGCCCTGATTCGCACCGGCCAGTCTGAAGCAGGACGTGCGGCGATTGAGACTTCATTCAAAGGCGATCCGTTCAATGTCTGGGCCAAGAATTCGCTCGACCTGATGGATCAGATGAAGGATTACACCGTCGCCACGCACGGCCCGTATATCATCAAGGCAGCGGCGAAAGAGAGCGGCGTGGTGCTGCCTTACGCGGCGGCGCTGCTTGACGAGGTCGGCGCGAAGCTGGCGGCGAAATACAAGTTCACGCCCCGCACGCCGATCACGGTTGAAATCTTTCCGAACCACGAAGACTTTGCCGTGCGCGCGCTCGGCCTGCCCGGCCTGGGCGCGCTCGGCGTCTGTTTCGGTCAGACGCTGGCGCTGGATTCGCCCTCGGCGCGCAGGACCGGTGAATTCAACTGGGGCAGCACGCTCTGGCACGAATACATGCACGTCATTTCGCTGCAAATGACCGATTACCGCATTCCGCGCTGGTTTTCTGAAGGCTTGTCGGTTTACGAGGAACGGCGCGCGCGACCGGGCTGGGGCGATGACTGGAACATCGGTCACATCAAAGCCTTCGCGGATGGTCGCTGGCTGAAGATTGCCGATCTCGATAACGGCTTCATTCGCCCGAAATCGCCGGAGCAGGTCGGGCTGTCATATTTCCAGGCTTCGCAGGTCTGTGAATTCATCACCGACAGGTTCGGCTTTGACGCCCTGCTGGAGATGCTGCGGCGGTATCGTGACAAGCAGAAGACGCCGGAGATTCTGCGCGCAGCGCTCAAACTGAGCGAAGACGAATTTGACAAGTCATTCAACGAATACATTCGCGGCAAGATTGAAAAGTATCAGCGTTCATTGCAGCAGGCCGCCAATCCGGCCTTCGCGCAGATGCCGAAGGAAGCCGTGCTGGCAGCGGTCGCGGCGACGCCTGACGACTTTGCGCTCAACGTGCGCGCCGGAATGTTTTACAAAGAAGCGGGCGACACCGAAAAAGCCATCGCGCATTTGAAACGCGCGGCTGAGCTGTTCCCGTTCTCAGCGACGCCGTATGAGTCGCTGGCCGAACTCTACGAAAAGAAAGGCGACCGGGCCGCCGCGGCTGAAACGCTGGCACAGCTTGTCAATGTTGACGAAAACAGCCCGCTCGCCAGAAAGCTCGGACAGTTGCGCCTGGCTTTGGGCGACAAGCCCGGCGCGCTGGCCGCCCTGCAACTG
>CAYWDW010000774.1:0-2961 GCA_964457105.1 uncultured Heliobacteriaceae bacterium | reverse complement strand
AGTTCTGATGAATCGCTCTATCGCAATTATGAAGGCCCGCCGCTTAAGGCCGGGCAGCGATATTTCTGGCAGGTGCGGGTGTGGGACGCGGGCGGCAGGGCTGCGGACTGGAGCGAGGTGGCGTGGTGGGAAACGGGTTTATTTGAAGCGGCTGACTGGCGCGCGGCCTGGATTGAACCTGAGCTGCCCGAAGACCCGAAAAAGAGCGAGCCTGCGCCGATGTTGCGCCGCAGCTTCAGACTGAGCGGACAGCCTGCCCGCGCCCGCGCTTATGTCACGAGTCACGGCCTGTATGAAATGTCTCTGAACGGGCAGCGTGTGGGCGATCAGGTTTTCACGCCCGGCTGGACGAGTTACAACCACTGGCTGCAATACCAGACTTATGATGTGACCGGCCTGCTCAGAAACGGCGAGAACGCGGTTGGCGTGATGCTCGGCAATGGCTGGTATCGCGGCAACCTGGCGTGGGCGGGCAAGCGGAATGTTTACGGCGAACGGCTGGCGCTGCTCGCGCAGATCGTCGTGACTTATCAGGACGGGCGCGAAGAGATCATCGGCACCGATCAGCAATGGAAGTCAGCCACCGGGCCGCTGCTGATGTCTGAGATTTATCACGGCGAAACTTATGATGCCCGGCTGGAAAAAGACGGCTGGGCCGCGCCCGGTTATGCCGATCAGCAATGGTCGGGCGTTAAGACGGCGAGTTATCGCAAGGACAATCTGTTTGCGCCGCCCGGCCCGGCTGTGCGCAAAATCGAAGAACTCAGGCCGGTCAGGATCTTCAAAACTCCGGCGGGCGAGACGGTCGCTGACCTGGGGCAGAACATGGTCGGCTGGGTGCGGCTCAGGGCGCAGGGGCCTGCCGGCACGACGATTACGCTGCGACATGCTGAAGTACTCGACAAGGCGGGCAACTTTTACACTGAAAATCTGCGCGCCGCCAAAGCCACAGCGCAATACACGCTCAGGGGCGGCGGCCCTGAAACTTTCGAGCCGCGCTTTACTTTCTTCGGCTTTCGCTACGTGGCCGTCAGCGGCTATCCGGGCGAGTTGACGCCGGAGAATCTGACCGGCGTGGTCGTGCATTCAGCCATGGCGCGCACCAGTGAATTTGCGACTTCCAGTCGGCTCATCAATCAGCTTCAGCACAACATCATCTGGGGACAGAAGGGCAACTTTCTGGATGTGCCGACCGATTGCCCGCAGCGCGATGAACGCCTCGGCTGGACCGGCGATGCACAGGTCTTTGCGCGCACGGCGGCTTTCAATATGGATGTCGCCGGGTTCTTTGTGAAATGGCTGCGCGATGTCGCGGCGGATCAGTATCCGAGCGGCAGCGTGCCGCACGTCATTCCTGATGTTCTTGGCACGGCGGAAAAACCTGCGGGCGGTTCAGCGGCGTGGGCCGATGCGTCGGTCATCATTCCGTGGACGATGTATCTGGCTTATGGCGACCAGCGTTTTCTCGCAGACCAGTACGCGAGCATGACGAAATGGGTTGGGTACATGCAGCAGCGCGCCGGCGATGATTTCATCTGGGATGGCGATCAGCATTTCGGCGACTGGCTGGCCTTTGCCACCACGCGGTCCGATTATCCGGGCGCGACGACGGGCAAGGATTTGATTGCGACGGCGTTCTTTGCTTATTCCACCGGCCTGGTCGAACAGGCGGCGCGCATTCTCGGCAAAAATGATGACGCGGCGAAATACGCTGAACTACAGGCAAAAATCAAAGCGGCCTTTTGCCGCGAGTTCGTCACCGCAACGGGCCGCGTGGGCGAGGACACGCAGACGGCCTACACCCTGGCTTTGCACTTTGATCTGCTGCCCGAAGAGTTGCGCCCGCTGGCGGCGCGGCGACTGGCCAGGGATGTGCGCGAACGCAAGCACCTGACGACGGGCTTTGTCGGCACGCCGTATCTGTGCCACGTGCTGACGCGCTTTGGCTATCTTGATGAAGCCTTTCTGCTGCTCAACCGCGAACAGTATCCGTCGTGGCTTTACCCCGTCAGGCAGGGCGCGACGACGATCTGGGAACGCTGGGACGGGCAAAAACCGGACGGAACGTTTCAGGACAAGGGCATGAACTCGTTCAATCATTACGCCTACGGGGCGATTGGTGAATGGATGTACCGCGTGATGGCCGGGATTGAAATTGATCCGGCGCAGCCTGGTTATCGTCACATCCTGATTCAGCCGCACCCTGGCGGCGGCTTCACGCACGTCAGCGCCGCGCATCAGACGATGTATGGCAAAGTCAGTTCGGCGTGGGCAGTCAAAGACGGCAGCATCGAACTGACGATTGAGATTCCGGCCAACACGCAGGCGACGGTGCGGCTGCCGCAGGCGCAGTTGTCAGACGTGACTGAAGCCGGTCAGCCGCTCACCACAGGCAACGGCATCAGCGCCGTCAGACAGGACGGAAGCGCCGTCGTCATTGAAACCGGCTCAGGGCAGTACCGCTTTGCCTGGCGGATGGCGAAGTAGTCGAACCGCTGCAATCACAGCTAACCCACGAGACCATGAACACCACGCAATCACCTGAAAACGAACAACGCATCATTGATAACCTGCTGCGCGACACGCTCGAAGGCCGCGTCAGATGGGGCATTCAGCCGCCCTCAACGATTCAGACCAATCGCGGCAATCTGCATTACGTCCTGCGGGAGCGCGCGCGCGGTCGGCGCCGCTACATTCTGACGGCGCGCCGTGACGGTGGCAAAACCGTCAACTTCACGATTGAACGGCCCGAATCAGAAACCGATGCGCTGACGCGGCTCTATCGCTTTGCCACGCAGAAGCCGTCCTGAATCATTGGGCATTAAGTTAAGCGGAAGAGAGATGACGGAACAAAACGAAAAAAACAAAAAAAACACCAAAAAAAAACAAACAAAAAAGGCGAGGGTTTGGGTGTTTGTGTTTTTAGTTGTGTTTAGGATCAAAAAGGTCAGGGGTTTTTTG
>CAYWDW010000773.1:0-2965 GCA_964457105.1 uncultured Heliobacteriaceae bacterium | reverse complement strand
AATGACGCGCGCACTATAGCCGAAGCTGCCGGGAATTGTGAATGGCTTCCAGTCAGGTTCTAAATCAAGCTGCAACGGCGTACACGGTCCAGTCCGCGAGCGTCAGCGAGCGCCCTGTGTATGGCCCGGGCGCTCGCTCACGCTCGCGGACTGTCCCAGACGCTCGCGCGCGCTCAGGCTTTGTTTCGTCAGCCCGCTGCCGCACGGTTTACCGGGTAAAGGCTTCGAGATATTTGAGGCCCGTGCCGGTATTGAACAGGACGACCCGGTCATCGGGTCTGACAGCGCCGTCAGCGAGCAGCTTTCGCAAGACCGGCAGGCACGCCGCGCCTTCGGGGGCGCAGAAGATGCCTTCAGCCGCGCCGATTTCGCGGGTCGCGGCAATCAGTTCTTCGTCACTCACCGCGACTGCGCCGCCACCGCTGCGGCGCAGAATGTCGAGCATCATGAAATCGCCAATCGCGCGCGGCACCCTCAACCCCGAAGCGACCGTGTGCGCGTTCTCAAATTCAGGCGCTTCATTCCAGCCGTTGTCAAAGGCGCGCACAATCGGCGCGCAACCGGCGGCCTGCACCGTGAACATCTTCGGTCGCCGGCTGCCGATCCAGCCCATCTGCTCCATTTCATCAAAGGCTTTCCACATGCCGATCAGCCCTGTGCCGCCGCCGGTCGGATAAAGAATCGCGTCGGGCAGTTGCCAGTTGAACTGCTCGGCGAGTTCGTAACCCATCGTCTTTTTGCCCTCGATGCGGTACGGCTCCTTCAAAGTCGAAACGTCGAACCAGCCTTCAGCCTCCCTGCGCTTTGCGACTTCAGCGCCGCAATCGGTAATCAGCCCGTCAATCAGCGTCACGTGCGCGCCAAGTTCGACGCATTCGATGCGATTGGCGACAGGTGTATCGCGCGGCATAAAGACGTAAGCCTCCATTCCCGCAAGCGCGGCATAAGCGGCCATCGCCCCGGCAGCATTGCCCGCCGAAGGAATCGCCACTTTGGTAATGCCCAGTTCCTTTGCCATTGAAACGGCCATCCCCAGCCCGCGCGCCTTGAAGGCACCCGTCGGATTGAGCGATTCATCCTTGATGTAGAGTTCAGGCATGCCAAGCTTTTTGCCCAGCCGTTTGGCGTGCGGCAGCGGCGTGAAGCCTTCGCCAAGCGTGACGATGTTTTCATCATTCACGACCGGCAGCACTTCGCGGTAACGCCACATTGAGGCGACACGATTTCTGAGGTCGTCGCGGGTGAGCGTGGCCGCGGCCTGGTGCAGATCGTAGCGCACGAGCAGCGGCTTGCCGCATTTTGCACACAGGTTATAAATCCGGTTGGGTTCGTAAACCGTCGCGCACTTCGCGCATTCAAGATGTGTGACATTCATAGGAAGTCGGAAGTCGGAAGTCGGAAGTCGGAAGTCGGTAGTCGGAATGCGAAAGATGAAAGACAGATGGCAGATGGCAGATGGCGAAGATGCTGCTGCCTCTCTTCCTTCCGAATTCCGAATTCCGAATTCCGACTCCCGCTTCTGTTCTTACGCCGACACAGGCGGGCGGCGCTGTGCCCAGGGGCGCGCGGCTTCAAGCTGTGCGGCGAGTCTGAACAGCGTTGCTTCATCACCGAAGCGTCCGGTAAAGTGCGAACCGACCGGCAGACCTTCAGCATTCCAGGACAGCGGCAATGAAATCGCAGGCTGACCTGTCACGTTGGCGAGCGGCGTGAAAGGCACGAATTCAGCGGCCACGCGCATGCCGTTCAGCGGATTTTCGGGCGTGCTGTCCATCGCGCCAAGCGGCAGCGGCGGCGCGCCCAAAGTCGGCGTCAGCCACACATCGTAATCGAGCATGAAGCGCGCAATCTCACGCGACATATGCTGACACCACTGCACGGCGAGCAGGTATTTCGCCGCGCTCTGCTGCTGCCCCATCTGATACAAAGCCCACGTGCCCGGCTCGAACTGATCCGGCGTCGGCGTTTTACCGAGCGCCATCGCAAAGCCGTCAATCGTCCACGCCATGCCGCCGGACCAGATGGTCATAAACATCGGCACGATCATTTCAGCATCCAGCGGCGGCGCAGCTTCGACGACTTCGTGACCAAGCTCAGCGCAGAGTTTTGCCACATCCTCGACTGCTGCCACGCAGTCAGGGTGCAGCGGCACGCCGGTTGGCGATTGTCTGGTCAAAGCAATTCGCAGCCTGCCAGGATCAGCGCCGACCTCTGCAATAAAAGGCCGCGCCGGTGCCGGCGCGCAGTATGGATCACCAGTATCCGGCCCCGCCGTAGCGTCAAGCAGCGCGGCTGAATCGCGCACCGAACGAGTCACCGCGTGTTCGGCAATCAGCCCGCTGAAGGCATCGCCCACATCCGGCCCCAGCGGATTGCGCGCCCGCGTCGGCTTCAACCCCACCAGCCCGCAGCACGAAGCCGGAATGCGAATCGAACCGCCGCCGTCATTGGCGTGCGCCATCGGCACCAGGCCCGCCGCGACCGCTGCGGCTGAGCCGCCGCTTGAACCGCCAGTGATGCGTCCGGTGTTCCAGGGATTGCGCGAAGCTCCGTGCAGCTTCGGTTCAGTCGTCGGCAGAATGCCGAATTCCGGCGCATTCGTCAGGCCGCAGATGACCAGCCCGGCCTGCTTGTAGCGCGTCGTCAGCACGGCATCGTGTGGCGCCACGAAGCCTTCGAGAAAGCGCGAGCCTTGTGTTTGTGGCGCGCCTGCATACCAGGCCATCAGGTTCTTGAGCAGAAACGGCACGCCGGTAAACGGTCCGGCGGGCAGTTCACCGCTGGCGTTTTTGCGCGCCTGCTCAAACAGCGGAAAGATGACGGCATTAAGTTGCGGATTGACGCGCTCGATACGTTCAATCGCGGCTTCGACCAGTTCAATGGGTTTGACTTCCTTCTTTCTGACCAGTTCGGCCTGTGCCGTTGCATCAAGCCATGCGAGTTCATTCATTGCTGACATGCCGGT
>CAYWDW010000772.1:0-2967 GCA_964457105.1 uncultured Heliobacteriaceae bacterium | reverse complement strand
CTGCGGGCGAAAGCCGAACAACACGACGCGGCCTTTGCCCATCGTGGCTTCGACGAGCGCCGCTTTGCCGTGAATCAGTTTGTCACCGAGGATCCAGCCTGACAGCAGCGGGCTGGCGTTGTCAGGATAACGCGCGATGACTTTGACGGTCCGGGCATCGGTGACTTCAAAGGCGGGGCTGCCCTCGAACCACGCGATTGATTCCTGATCCATGCCGAAGCTCAGCGGGCTGGCCGGATCAAGCTGCGTGCGCAGGATTGAACCGGGACAGTAAAACTCTCTGGCCGACACGCCCTTGAGGACGTTTCTGACCGGCACGCCGAGCTGCTCAATCGCAAAGTTCGAGGCGTTATTGAAAGTAATCAGCGTGCCGCCGGCGGCGATGAATTCGCGCAACGACTGCACGCCGGCTTCGCCAAGGCCGCCCGTGTACTGTGCGGGATAAGCGCCTGCCGTTTCATCGCCGCGTGATGACCGGGCCGGAATGCCGTTGAATAAAGCCTGCGCTGACTGATCGGGCAGAATGATGGCGTCATACTTTTCGCGCAGATGACCGGCGCGAATTTCCTGCTGCAGGAGCCGCGTGTAAGGGAATTTGTACTGATCGAACATCCACCGCGTCCAGCCTTCATCCATCGAGGCGAGATAGTTCTGATAGAGACCGACGCGCACGCCGGGATTCGATCTGACTCTGGATTGCAGCACCAGGGCATAAGGCTCGCGCTGCGTTGCGACGGTGAACGGTTCTTTAATCGCGATGGCATTGACATTCATCAGCAGCGGCAGCGTGTGCGCGACCACATCGTAAGGGCGGCGCGGCGGGCCGCCCGGATATTCGCGCAGGTCGGGATAGACCTGTCTTTCGAGCAGCGTTTTTGCGAACGCCGCGTAAGGCTGAGCCATCAGCACGATGTGCGTGCCGGCGGCGTAGCTTTTGCCGTCAGCCGTGAACTCCTGCCTGGCGCGCACGACTTCAACGCCGCCGCGCCGCAGAATCGCCAGCACGCGGTCCAGCCCTTCGGTTTTGTAAAAGTAACTGACCTCTTCAGCCGTCGCGGGCGTGCCGGTGATGCGTTTGATCGCAGCGTCTGATTCTGAATGCTTCTGTTCGTCCTGCGTGCTGCGGGCCTTGATCTCGTCTTTGATCTCCTTTGCGGCAGCAGCAATGGATGCAGGCAGCGCCGGTTCAGGCAGCAGGTATGCATACAGGTTCTGCTTCGGCGCGACGGCGCGGCGACCAATGTCGTAAAAGTTGCGCAGGTACTGTTCACGATACCGCGCCGCGTGACTGAGCAGCGCCAGCGCCGCCGCTTCCTGATAATCAACGATGTCACGAATCGTCCAGCGTCCGCCCGGCCACAGCTTCGGGTAATTCCACGACGGCACCTGCGCGTTGTAACCGATGCCCGGTCCCAGGCGCTCAAACGGCACTTCAACGGGCGTCGCCAGGCGCGCGCTCGCGGTTTCAGACAGAATGCGCAGGCCCGCGTGATAATGGGCATAGGCGCGCGCCGGAGTCCACGCATCATAGACGCCATTGATGACCACGCCGCTTTTGCCCTGCGCCATCACCTCCGCCGCCATCCCCGAACCAAGCGCGTTGACGCCCGCGATGATCGCCGGATCAACGTTCGGCTCCCAGGGTTCGACATACGGCGGCACGAACAGGCGCGCGCCGCTGCCGCCCATCTGATGAATGTCGTGCAGAATTTGCGGATGCCAGACGTTGAGAATTTTATCCACGGTCAGTTGCGTCTCGACCTGCGTAAAGGCGTACCAGTCGCGGTTGTTGTCGTGGCCGGTGTAATGGTGATACAGCTCCGGCGGCGCTGTGCCTTCAGCCGGAGTCCCGACCGTTTGCTGATACCAGTCGGCCACAATGTCAGTGCCGTCAGGATTGAGCGACGGCACAAGCAGGATGATGGTGTTCTCAAGAATCTGTCGAATGTCAGGCGTGTTTGCCGACGTCAGCCGATAGGCCAGTTCAGTTGCCGTGAAAGTGCCGCCGACTTCGGTTGAATGAATGCTGCACGTGATGACGACGACGGTTTTGCCACGCTCGATCAGGTCGTTGAGCGAGGACGGCTGAGTGAGCAGGCGCGGATCAGCGAGCTTTGCCTGAATCTCTCTGAGCGCGTCGAGCTGTTGCAGATTGGCGGGCGAGCTGATGGTGGCCACGATGAACGGCTGACCCAGCGTGGTCCGTCCGAGCGTGTCAACCCTGATGCGGTCGCTGGTCTGAGCCAGGCGGTTGAAATACGCCACAAACTGCGCCCACTTCGCCAGTTTGCGATCAGTGCCGATTTTGAAGCCGAGTACAGATTCCGGCGCGGGCACGGTCTGCGCGGCAGGAGCGGTGACGGTGCGGCCAGCCTGCGCAAAGACCGGCGTGGCAGCGGTGAAGCAGAGAACGAACAGCAGCCAGATCAGGCAGAGATGTTTGAGTTTCATAGGCACAGTCAATGTAGCAGCTATCCGGCAGGAAACCAAACACCACCCAGGCCCGGTTCAATCTCCCTGGGAGCGCAGGCTGCCAGCCTGCTGACGCTGACGAAAAGAGCCTCGGCTGAGTGACTGGCAGGCTGGCAGCCTGCGCTCCCAGGGAGATTAAGGCCCTGACACCGCGAAAATTCTGTTGTCACAAAGGACCGGGATTCGCTATAACACGCGCTCTGCCATGGCCCAGCCGCCTGATGATGCGAGCCTTTTTTCAGTGAGTGTAAAACCATGTCATCTTCACAAGTTTCGCCTGGTCTCTGTTTCCTGGTCTGGTCTGTTCTGCTGATGCTGACGCTGAATCTTCCGGCCTTCGGGCAGGGCGCTCAGCCGACAGATAAAAAGGCCGGTTCAGGTCAGAAAGAATATCGCCTGATCGCTTCAAATGATGCGTTCACGCTGGGCGCGGAGCTGGACCGCGCGGCGAAGGAGGGTTTTCGTTTCGCTTTTCTCTCACGAATTTTCAGTGAC
>CAYWDW010000771.1:0-2969 GCA_964457105.1 uncultured Heliobacteriaceae bacterium | reverse complement strand
CGGCTGGAGCAAATCGCCCGATTTCGCTTACCTGCTCGAAGCGGGCTTCGGCCTGCGCTATGAGCATCACCCTGAATTTGCGCCGACCGATGAATTGCTCGATGAATACAGGGCAAGCCGCGACTGGCCGCATTATGAAACCCGGTTCAGACAACTGCTCGCTGAGCGCAAGCTTGAGTCGCAGGCGCGCGCGTTGCCGGTGCAGGATGGCATCTGCCTGCTGTGCGCTGAACCGCAAGCTGACAAATGTCATCGCCGCCTGGTCGCGGAATACCTGGCGGCATCGCTGCCTGACATTGAAATCAGGCACCTTTGAAAAAACGCGATGAGTGTCGTTAAGGACATCACGATTCTGGCCGTGACGAAAATGCACGGCGGCGTCTGCACGGCGGGCATTGACAGCGCCAGCCACTGGGTGCGCCCGGTGCGGGCGGCAGTGGCGCGGCCCTGGAATCACGATGCGATCACCGATCATTGCCTGCTGCCGGTTGATTTCTTTCACGGCGGGCGGTCGCATCTGGTCAACCTCGGCGTGACCCGCTTCTGGCTGACGGCGCACGATCCTGAACCGCCGCACACCGAAGACTGGGTGATTGACACGCACCGCAAGCCGCACTTTCTGCACAAGCTGTCAGAGGATGAACAGGAAAAGTTTCTGGCCGCTTATGCGCATCACAACCTCGATCTGCTGCAACCCGTCGCGCCGCATTCGCTCGGACTGTTTCTGCCTGAAAACTATTTGTTCACCTTCAGTCAGAACAGGACCGGCGAGGATGTCATCGTGCGCGCATCATTCACCGTCGCCGGGCAGCAGATTCACGATGTCGGCTGCACCGACCTGCGTTTGCGGGCGCTGGGCCGCAGGCTGCTTGAGAAATCGCACGGCGCCACCTGCACGCTCAGCGACGCGGACTTTGAGCGGCACGGCAAGCGCGCCACTTATCTGGCCGTCGGCCTGTCGCGCCTCTTTCACGGCAAACACTGGTTGCTCGTGGTCGGCGTGCAGACGATTCCCGAACTGGAAGTGCCGATTGATTACGCCAGATTGTGAAGGGGTAGATAGTGGTTAGTGGTTAGTGAAAAGCGATCCGAAATCCACTGACCACTAACCACCAGCCACTGACCACTGACCAGCTATGGACGCACTGCAACAGGCCTTACAGGAACATTTCGATTTTGCGGATTTTCGCCCCGGCCAGCGCGAGGTGATCGAGCGGGTGCTTGCGCAGCGGCATACCCTGGCGGTGCTGCCGACCGGGCGCGGCAAATCGTTGTGTTACCAGTTGACGGCGCAGATGCTCGACGGGGTGACGCTGGTGATTTCGCCGCTGATTGCGCTGATGCAGGATCAGGTGGATGCGCTCAGGCGACGCGGCTTTGACAACGTCACTTATCTGAGCAGCACGCTGTCACCGGCTGAAATCGGGACGCGATATGCAGAAATCGAACGCGGCGAATACAAGCTGGTTTATGTTGCGCCGGAACGCTGCGATTCGCCGCGCTTTCAGCAATTCATCCGGCAGGCGCGGATTGATCTGTTCGTGATTGACGAGGCGCACTGCATTTCGCAGTGGGGCCATGACTTTCGCCCGCATTACCGCACGATGCTTGAGCGATTGCCTGAATTGCGGCGCGCCACCGTTCTGGCGCTGACGGCGACGGCGACGCCTGAGGTGCAGCGGGACATTGTGACGGCGCTCGCGCTGCCGCAGATGGAACGGATCATTTCTGACTTCAATCGCCCGAATCTTTTTTTTGAATGCGTCAGAGCCGACAAGCGCGAAGAGAAGGATGCGCGGCTGATGGAACTGCTCGCGCGTGATGACGGCGCGGCGATTGTTTATGCCAGCACGCGCCGGGAAGCGGTTTACGCTTATCAGTTGTTGCAGAGTCGCGGCTTCGATGCCTGCCTGTATCACGCGGGGCTTGACGCCGCTGAGCGCACGCGCGTGCAGCGAGATTTTCAGGAAGGCCGTCGGCGCATCATCGTGGCGACAGTGGCCTTTGGCATGGGCGTGGACAAACCCGATGTGCGGCGCGTGATTCATTACAACATTCCGGGTTCGCTCGAAAGCTGTTATCAGGAAGCCGGACGCGCAGGCCGCGACGGGCAACCGGCCATCTGCACGCTGCTCTATTCGCAGCCCGATGTGCGGATTCAGCGGTTCCTGATTGACAGCGCCTACCCTGAAGCAAAAGTTATTTACCGCGTCTGGGACATTCTGCAGCGCGCAAGTCCGCTGCCGGTGGCGGCGGGCGATGTGGTGACGGCTGCTGAACTCTCTGAACTCGCCGTCAACGCGGCGCTGCAACTGCTCTATGAACAGCAGTGGGCGACGATCACCCCCGAAGGCCGGTATGCCATAGCGCGCGAGTCAGATCATCCGCGCTTCGATTTCAGGCCGCAGGCCGAACGACGCAACCGCGTTGGTGAACGGCTCAGAAAGATCATTGAGTATGCGGCAAGCGCACGCTGTCGCCGGGCGCAGATTCTGCATTATTTCGGTCAGTCGTTTGAACCGCCGTGTGACGGCTGCGATGTGTGCGCCGCCGCCGCAGTTGATGCTCAGCCTGCTACCGCAACCATCAGCCCGGCGGAAGCGACTGAAGCCTCTGACCGCACGGCGCGCCTCATTCTGCAAACGGCTGAAGAATTCGGCGGGCGCCTGGGTCGGCAGTTGATTGCTGATGTGCTGGCTGGCAGCCGTCGCAAACGCATCACGGAGTTGCGGCTGGAGCAGACGAAAAATTACGGCGCGCTGCGATTGCACACGCGCGATCAGGTGATCGGCTGGATTGATGAACTCGTCGCGCAGCAGTTGCTGCTGGTCACGGCGGAAGAGTATCCGCGTTTGTGCATCACTGAACCTGGCCGCAACGCGCTCGCGGCTGATGAATGGCTGCCGCTTGCAGGCTTTGCGGTGCGCGCTCAGCAGGCGAATGCGACCAGAGTTGAAAGCGCCTGGCCC
>CAYWDW010000770.1:0-2970 GCA_964457105.1 uncultured Heliobacteriaceae bacterium | reverse complement strand
TCCGGGCTGAGTTCGCCGATGCGGGACTGAAACTGTCCGAGCGGAATCAGGCTTGAGCCATAAGCTGCGAGGTTGCTGATCTGCCATTCGTGCGGTTCGCGCACGTCAATAATGGTGATCCGCCGCCCGTCATCGAGTTCGGCTTTGAGTTGCGCGGGTGTCACCTCCCAGTCGGACGTTTCGACCGGTGGTGGCGTGACGCCGCAGAACACATCGTAATCAATCAGCTTCGTGATCGTCGGGTTTTCGCCGCACAGAGGGCAGGCGGGATTGCGCCGCAGTTTGAGTTCACGAAACTTCATCTTCAGGGCGTCAAACAGCAGCAGGCGTCCGAGCAGCGTGTCGCCTTCGCCCAGAATCAGCTTGATGGCTTCGGTCGCCTGAATCACGCCGATGATGCCTGGCAGGATGCCCAGCACGCCGCCTTCAGCGCACGACGGCACCAGACCCGGCGGCGGCGGTTCAGGATAGAGGCAGCGATAGCACGGCCCGCCACCCTGCGGATAAAAGACCGACGCCTGACCATCGAAGCGAAAGATCGAACCGTAAACATTCGGCTTGCCGAGCAGCACGCTCGCATCATTCACCAGATAGCGCGTCTGAAAGTTATCGGTGCCGTCAATGATGATGTCGTAGTTTTTGAGAATTTCGAGCGCGTTTTCAGCCCGCAGCGCCGTTTCGTAAGTTTCAATCCCGACGTGCGGATTCACGTCGGCCAGGCGATCCTTGGCCGATTGAATTTTCGGTCGCCCGACATCCTTTGTGCCGTGCAGAATCTGGCGTTGCAGGTTGCTCTGATCCACGACATCGAAATCAATCAGACCGAGCCGGCCCACGCCCGCCGCCGCCAGGTACAGGCCCAGCGGGGAACCGAGACCGCCCGTGCCAACCAGCAGCACGCTGGCGGCCTTGAGCCTGCGCTGACCTTCCAGCCCGACTTCAGGCATGATGATGTGGCGGTTGTAGCGCGCCAGTTCCTCGCGGCCCAGTTCCGGCAGCGCGTCTGTTTTGCCGCCTGCGATGGCCGGAATGATGCTGATCTCATCGCGGTCTGTGATCGGCGTGTCTTCCTGCTGCTGATAACGAATGTCTTCGTCGTTGACGTACACGTTGACGAAGCTGCGCAGTTTTCCCGAAGCATCATAGAGATGCTTTTTCAATGCGGGATGCAGCGCGGTCAGGCTGGCCAGGGCTGCGCCGATGGTGCTGCCCTGAACTTCGATTGAGCCGCTGCCGCCTGCGTATTGTCGCAGCGCGGTCGGAATGTTGATCTGTGGCATATGACTTTCTCCCCTTCTGAATTTCTGCTGTTCTCTGCGGTCCCGATCAGTGACGCTGATCGCGGATAATTTCTTCTTCATCAAACTGCGAACGATCATCGCGCACCGTCCAGGCGCGCACTTCTTCGGCCCGGCCAGCACGCACCGAAACGATGACGTAAGACCATTCAACAAACGGCGCGTGTGCCAGATCGAAGCCTGACGGAATGGCCGGATGATCGGGGTGCGAATGGTAATAACCCCACACGCCCAGGTTTTTCCTGGCCGCCTCGCGCTCAGCGCGCGCGTAATCGAGCGGGCTTAACTCAACGCGGTTGTGCCGCGAATCCTGCCGGACGTTTGCGAGCGGCAGCACCTCAAGAATCACGCGCACGCCGTTCTCAACCACGCCGAGCAGCAGCCCGCCGCACTCTTCAGGAAACGTCTGCTCACCGTGCCTGCTGATGGCTTCAATCTGTTCACTGTTCAATTTGATACTCATTGAAATTCAGCCACCGGGGCACAGCGGACACGGAGAAAAGATGGCATTGTCAGTCGAAACAGATCTGTGTCCGCTGTGCCCTGGTGGCTAACCTTCCTCCCAGAATTTTTCGCTCAGGTATTTGCTCGCGCCGTCGCACAGGACGGTGACAATGACGCCCTGTTCAATGGTCTGCGCGATTTTCAAAGCCGCGACGATGTTGGCGGCAGATGAAACTCCGACGAACCAGCCTTCGCGGCGCACGAGTTCTCTGGTCATCGCATAGGCATCTTCAGTCGCAATTTCCATCTGTTCATCAGCGAGCGATGAATCATAAATGCCTGGCACGATGGCTGTGTCCATGTGCTTCATGCCTTCGAGGCCGTGATAGGGCGAATCGGGTTGCATCGAAATCAGCTTCACGTCGGGTTTGAGTTCGCGCAGCCGACGACCCGCGCCGATGAAGGTTCCGCTCGTGCCGAGGCCCGCGACGAAATGCGTGATGCGCCCGCCGGTCTGCTCGAAAATTTCAACGCCGGTCGTTTCGTAATGCGCCTGCCAGTTGGCCGGATTGTTGTATTGATCGGGGTAAAAATATGCGTCGGGATCTTCAGCCACGAGGCGGCGCGCTTCGATGATCGCGCCGTCGGTGCCTGACATCGGATCGGTCAGAATCAGTTCCGCGCCGTAAGCGCGCAGGATGCGTTTGCGTTCGGCGCTCGCGTTGTTCGGCAGGCAGAGTTTGACCCGGTAGCCGCGCGCCGCGCCAATCATCGCGTAGGCGATGCCCGTATTGCCGCTCGTCGCGTCAATGATGATCTTGTCCGGCGTGAGCGCGCCCGTGCGCTCACCGGCCAGAATCATGCTCAGTGCGGGCCGATCCTTAACCGATCCTCCTGGATTTGCCCACTCCGCTTTGGCGTGAATTTCAACCTGTGGATTTGAAACCAGATTGTTGAGCTTGAGCAGCGGGGTATTTCCGATGAGATCGAGCAAAGACGCGGACGCACTAGCAACAACAACAGTGCTTCGCAAGGCAGGCATAACAACAACAACAATTGTTCCGCGTCTGAATCATAGAGTTCGTTTGAACTGGGCTCGATTAAAAGAAGCGACGGCCTGACTATAAAACACCACCGACCGTGAGGCAAGCAGCACAGGAAACACAAGGAGCGCGGGAAACACAAATAGCGCAAACAAGGAGCGCATAACAAGGAGCGCATAACAAGG
>CAYWDW010000769.1:0-2983 GCA_964457105.1 uncultured Heliobacteriaceae bacterium | reverse complement strand
GGCGGAATCTCGATCATCGCCTTGTTGATCAGCACGGCCACCGGGTTGAGGTCGGAGGCGTAACTTTCCAGCCCCAGCCGCTGGGCTTCGAGCGGCAACGCCCCGCCGCCCGCAAACGGATCGTGAAAGGCGGGCAGTTTGTGGCGATCAAAGAGTTCTTTCGCACGCGGATGATCCGCATTTTCGGCGCAGGCTCGCCGCCAACTTTGCCAAATCTCGTCGCGCGCCCGTTGCAGCACAGCTTCATTCGTCGTGTTTTCCCACAGCACCAGGTCTTCGATGATCTTGAACAATCGGTCGCGCTCCTGCTCGGCCAGAATTTCTTCCAGGGTCGGTTCGTGGCCGGGATTGGGCGCTGCGATGCCCGCCGCTTCGGCTTTCTCAAAAGTCTCGCGCGCCTGCTCCCACAGCTTGCGCCGGGATTTCAGCGTGCTCTCGGCTTTGCGCAACAGCTTCGGATCAGACCGGAGCGTGTCCACGTAGGTCGAAGGATCATCCACCATCTGCGCAAAGATCACGGCCCGCGCCGCCGCCAACGGCCGCCGCGCCCACCACAGATGGAGCGTTGACGGATGGCCGTGGCGAATGGATTTCTCGCGCGCCGAGGCTTTGTTGATCGCTTCGAGCGGCAGAGCGACTTCAATCAGTTTTTTCCTGGGAGTAGTCATTGCAATTTCATTTTCCTGGGGCCGTAGTAGCGATGTTTGATTGTGGCCTATGTCCCCGCGCTCGTCATTCAGATCGCAACAAGAGTAGCGCAAACTGTCCAGTTTGCGCTGTTCCGCCGGTCGAACTTTTGGGGGCGCCGCGCGACTGGCCATTACGCGCTATTGCGCCGGGCGCTCTTTCCTCACGCGGCGCAAACTGGACAGTTTGCGCTACCGTTGCGGGATGTCTCACTTACGCTGGTTCGGTGGCTCGCGCCAACAATTCAGCGAAATGATAATTCACGCTGGCCGCGTCGAAATCCGGCTCGCGGCGGAATGGGCGGCGCAGGTAGCTTACGCGGTGTCGGCCATCGTCAAAAAATTCGACCATCGCGAGGATAAAGTCGTCGGGCTTGTTGAGCGAATACAAGATTTCGTTCTTTGTCACCGTAATGGTGTCAGCGTCAGCGACGCGCCCTTTGACTTCAACGAACCGAAGTTTGCCAGTCCCCGGAACGACGCTTTCAATGTCATAGCCGAGTTTGTCGTACTCGCGGTCTTTGGGAATGAACCCAAGACGCCGTTCGACATCCATCACAATCTCGCGGGCGCGCGCGGCGATAGCTTGCGTATCCACTGGCGGCGCGGGCAAAGGCTTGCCGGTGACCTGAGCAATCAGTCCTGCCGGGATGACCAGCAGTCCCCCCATTACCACCGGCGGCAGCGGAGAAATCTGCCGTTCCAGCGACAATTCCTCCATGCGTTTTTCCAGCCGGGCTTGCAGCAGGTCGGCGCGTTTGCGCGCCTCGTTGGAATTGAGCCGGGCGTTGGATTTGCCTGCCTGCTCCTGCAATTTAAGCTGTTCTGCGCGGTGATCCCAGTAGCTGATCTCTTTGGTCAGACGGTCTTTGACTGCGGCTTCCGTCTTGGTGATCAATTCCAGCTTGCGCGAACGCACTTCTTCCAGGTGCTCCGGCACGACGTGAGCGATGGCGTGCCCCTGCGCTGCGGCTTCGAGGTCGCGGTTGATCCACGAACATTCAGGGTGGGAGAACAAGGTTTCCACATCAGGCTCGCCTTCCGCCAGCGGACGATAATCCAGATAAGGCGCGTAATGCAGATGGCGCGTCCGCCCGTTAGTTTCCAGTTCGACGTAGAGCATCCGCTTCGAGACGACCCGCCGCTCGCCGGAGCGGGTCAAGGAGGCGTCTTGAATAGCGTGCTCAAGATAGAACAGCACGCGCGGCGCCGTGCCCGGATCGCGCTCGTCCACCAGCACGGCACCACGGCGCAGCAGATCGCGGTGGCGTTCCAGCGTCAGGTCAATCGTGGCGTCGAGCAGCGGATGGCCCGGACAAACAAAGGCCGCGAGAGGTTGGCCTTGCGGGGAGACGAGCGATTTTTCAAACGCGATGCGTTCGTAACGAGGCAGCACCGCTTCGCCGATGCCGATCTGCCGGTCGCGGTTTCGCACGGGGGCTGGCACGTGAGTAACTTCGTACCGGCGCGGCTCGCGCTGTTTGACCGCGCCGCCCAATTGACGGAAGGCTTCGAGAAAGAAGCTTTCGATATAGTGCGGTTGCAATCGGCGGGCTTCGGCGCGCTCCATCTCTTCACGGATGCGAAAGACGCGGCTCGCGTCCATCGCGTCATGCGCCAGAGCGCGCTCTTCCAACAGGTCTTGAAGCTGACCTCGGTTAAAAGCGTTTTCGACGATTTGTGTCAGCCGGGCGCGGACATCAGGCTGTTCGCCGTAACGAATGGCTTCAATTAGCAGTTCTTTGAGCGGCCTGCCGTCGAACTGCACTTTGCCGAGCACGTCAAAGACCTGTCCGCCGAGTGCCTCGCGCGCCTGTTCGATCTTGTCGAGCAGCGTGCGATAGACCTCGCCCTCGCGGGTCTCGTCTGCGACCAGGTTCCACAGATAGCAGACCTCGGTCTGCCCGATGCGGTGGATGCGCCCAAAGCGTTGTTCCAGCCGGTTGGGATTCCACGGCAGATCGTAGTTGACCATCAGGTGAGCGCGTTGCAGGTTGATGCCTTCGCCGGCGGCGTCTGTGGCAATCAGGACTTGAACCGCCGGATCGTGCCGGAACGCCTCCTGCGCTTTCATGCGATCTTCGCGCCCCATCCCCCCGTGAATGATGACCACCGCTTCCTCGCGGCCCAGCAGCGTCGTGATCTTTTGCTTCAGGTAATTGAGCGTATCGCGGTGCTCGGTGAAGATAACGAGTTTCTGGTGCGGCGACGCTACGCGCGAAGGTAGCGCAAACTGTCCAGTTTGCGCTGTTCCCTGAGTTGAATCTTCATCGAGGTTGCGGCGCTCGCCAATCCGC
>CAYWDW010000768.1:0-2987 GCA_964457105.1 uncultured Heliobacteriaceae bacterium | reverse complement strand
TGCGGGCGCGCCCCGGGAAGACCACGTTCGCGTCGTTCGGCAGCGGCAGCAGTTTGACGTAATTCTGATAGGCCGGATTATTGAAGCGCTCTTTCGGAATGATGTTGCCGGGGAACGGATCGCGGATGACGTGACCGGGACGCGCCGGATCAGGCCGCGTCGTCAGCGGATCGTAAATCTGATACTGCGAACCCAGCGCCAGCAGGTCGGAAAAATCGCCGCGCCGGTGCGCTTCGGTCGGCACGGTGCGATAGCCGTAGCCGGTCCGAAACATCCGGTCATTCAGTCCGTTGTAGTTGAAAAAGAAGAAGAGCTTGTCCTTGCCGTCAAAGCTGAGCGGGCCGAAGAATTTTTTCGGCAGCCGCACCGGCCCGCCAATCGAGGCGGCATAGTTGTTCGAGTGCTGCGACGGCACGAGTACCTGCGATTCGAGCAGCTTGATGCGGTTGGCGTCGCCGCTCGCCCGCGCCGCCGTGAGGTTGTCGTTGTAATTCTTCCTGATGAAAAACGGCACGGCGTTCCATTCGCTGCGCCAGTGCTGCCAGCTCACGCCGCCGTGATAATCGTTCCCGCCGGATTTGGTCATCGTCGAAACGAACAGCCCCGAACTGCCGCCGATGGATGCGTCGAAGTTGGCGGTCTCGACTCTGAACTCCTGAATCGTGTCCGGGTGCGGCTGATAGGCGACGCGGCGACGGTCGGCGCGGCTCTGCACGCCGTCAATCGAAAACGAGTTGCCGCCGACATTGCCGCCCGTGCTGACCTCGCTGCCCAGAAACGTGAACGCCGGATTGGTGTAGCCGTAAGCGTTGCCGACCTGCACGCCCGGCGTCAGGCGCGTCAGCAGCGTCGCGTTGTTGTTGAGGACCGGCAGATCGCGGATGCTGCGGTTATCAATGATCCGCCCGGAAGTCACCGCGCTGGTTTCAAGCAGCGGCGCATCCGAAGTGATCGTCACGCTCTCCGAGACTTCGCCGAGATCGAGTTGCAGATCCGCCTGCGCCCGGCTGCCGATGGAAAGATTGATGCCCTTGCGGATGACTTTCTTGAACCCGGCGGCTTCCGCGCTGATTTCGTAGCTGCCCGGCAACAGCAGCAGGGCCTCGTAGTAGCCTGCATCGTTGGTTTGGACGTGACTGACGGCACCCGTCTCCACGTGCGTGACGGCGACTTTCGCGCCGGAGACCGCGCCGCCGGACGAGTCGGTGACGGTGCCGTAAATCGAGCCGCGTGTTTCCTGCGCCAGCAGCGCAGGCGCGAGCAGCAGGGCCAGCAGGAACGCGGCGCAGCTTGCAATGAGGCGTGGCAAAAGCGGGTTCATAAACTTGCTCCTTTTCTGTGTGACCGAGTGATTCCGGGAAAGAGACCGGGACGCATTACCGATAATCGGTAGCATATCTTGCCGATGGCCTCAAACCTTGTCAAGCGATTATCGGTAATCGGTGAAAAAATTTCCGGGAGGCGCGGAGCAAAGCGGGCGGGCCGCGCCCGGTGGCCGCGCGGCCCGTCCCGGACGTTCGCCGCCCTGACTTGCCGTCCGGCGCTGACAAAGGCGAGGCCGCCGTCCATAATCAGTGGAGCCGGGTTTGAGCCTGGCCGGTGCGTGTCCGGCAACCGGGCGCTGAGACAGTCCGCGAGCGTGAGCGAGCGCCCTGGTTTGCCATGCCGTGGCGCTCGCTCAACGAAGCGGACTGCCTCGTCCAGGCGACAAAGTCGGTGAAGCGACTTCGCAGCATCCGGCGCCGCAGGGAACAGCGCCGGGTCGGCGATGTGAGACTGGCCCTGAATGACTTATGAACAAAACGCGGCTCGAAGCCTTCAGCGATGGGGTGATCGCCATCATCATTACGATCATGGTGCTGGAATTGAAGATTCCGCACGGGACGGACCAGGCGGCGCTCAAACCGCTGCTGCCGAAATTTCTGAGTTATGTGCTGAGCTTTATTTACGTCGGCATCTACTGGAACAATCATCATCATCTGCTGCAGGCGACGCGGCGGATCAATGGCGGGATTCTGTGGGCGAATCTGCACCTGCTGTTCTGGCTGTCGCTGATCCCGTTTGCGACCGGCTGGATGGGCGAAAATCATATCGCGCCGCTGCCGACCGCCCTTTACGGGGGCGTGCTGCTCGGCGCGGCGGTCGCTTACGAGATTCTGCAACTGCTGATCATCAGACATCACGGCGCAGACCATGTGCTGGCCCAGGCGGTCGGCAGGGACTGGAAGGGGAAAATCTCGCTGGTCTGTTATCTCGCCGCGATTGCGCTGGCGTTCGTCAATGAATGGATGGCCGAGGCATTTTATCTCATCGTCGCGGCTATCTGGCTGATCCCGGACCGCCGCATCGAAGCGAAAATCGGCGAATGATCCTGAAGCTGGTCAGCGCCATCGGGTGCGGGGCTACTCCACCGTCACGCTCTTGGCCAGGTTGCGCGGCTGATCAACGTCGCAGCCGCGTCGCACGGCGATGTGATAGGCGAGCAACTGCAGCGGCACGACCGACAGCGCCGGTGACAGCAGTTCGCTCGAAGCCGGAACTTCGATGGTGTAACTCGCCGCTTCACGCGTGTCCTTGTCGCCTTCGGTGACGATGGCGACGACGATGCCATCGCGGGCGCGCACTTCCTGAATATTCGAGAGCGTCTTTTCATAACGCAGCCGCGATTTCTCGTCGTCCGGGTCCAGCGTGTTGATGACGACGACCGGCAGGCGCGAATCAATCAGCGCGTTCGGGCCGTGCTTCATTTCACCGGCGGCGTAACCTTCGGCGTGAATGTAGGAAATTTCCTTCAGCTTCAGCGCGCCTTCGAGCGCAATCGGGAAGTTGATGCCGCGACCGAGATAGAGAAAATCGCTCGACAGCACGAAATGTTTCGAGAGGTCTTCGTAATCAATTTCGGGATTGTTGAGCAGCTTTTCCATCTTCACCGGCAGTTCAGATAAATGCCGGACGTGCCATTTCAATGTGTCCTGGCTGAGCGTGCC
>CAYWDW010000767.1:0-2989 GCA_964457105.1 uncultured Heliobacteriaceae bacterium | reverse complement strand
TATCCGGCGCTGCAAACCTTCGACGCGCCGAACGGCGATATTTCCTGCGTGCGGCGCGCCCGCTCGAATACGCCACTACAGGCGTTGACGACATTGAATGAAACGCTCTTTCTCGAAGCTGCCCGCGCGCTGGCGCTGAAGACGCTGCGAGCCGGGGGCCTGACCGATGCGCAGCGACTCAGGTATGCCTTTCGCCGCGTGCTGGCGCGCACTCCGACGCAGGCCGAAACCACCGAACTGCTGGGCCTGCTCAACAGACAACGCGCACGATTCACTGCTGGTGAACTGAATCCGTGGAATCTGGCCACGAACGATCCTGATAAACCGTTGCGTCTGCCGAAAGGCGCGACGATGGATCAACTGGCTGCGTGGACGGCGGTGGCGCGGGTGCTGCTCAATCTGGATGAGACGATGACGAAGGAGTGAGGCCGGTGAAACAGAATTACGAACACAACGAGGGAGCCACACCGCTCAGTCGTCGCTGGTTCATCGAACAGTGCGGCGTCGGGCTGGGCGCGGTGGCGCTCAGTCATCTGCTGGCAGGTTCGGTGTGTGCGCAGCAGGCTGAGAATCCGCTGGCGCCAAAGCCGCCGCATTTTGCGCCGAGAGCGAAGCACGTCATCTTCCTGTTTATGGCCGGAGCGCCGAGCCACCTGGAGCTGTTCGATTACAAACCGCAACTGGCGAAATTCAGCGGCACGCTGCCGCCGCCGGAGTTGCTGAAAGGTTATCGCGCGGCCTTCATCAATCCGCATTCAACGCTGCTGGGGCCGAAGTTCAAATTTGCGAAGCACGGGCAGTGCGGCGCTGAACTCTCTGAACTGCTGCCGCACACGGCGACCATCGCTGATGACCTGGCGATTGTGAAATCAATGGTCACTGATGCATTCAATCACGCGCCGGGGCAGTTGCTGATGAATACGGGGGCGATGATTTTCGGGCGACCGGGAATGGGCGCGTGGGTTGTTTACGGACTCGGCAGCGAATCGCAGGATCTGCCTGCCTTCGTGGTCTTCAGCACGGGCGCGAAGGGGCCGAGCGGCGGCAACAGTTGCTGGGGCAGCGGCTTTCTGCCGACGGTTTATCAGGGCGTGCAGTTTCGCAACGTGGGCGATCCGGTGCTTTATTTATCGAACCCGCGCGGCGTGGATCAGAAGCTGCAGCGCGATTCGCTCGACACGCTTGGCCGACTCAACAAAATGCGGCTGAAGGTGACGGGCGATCCTGAAATCGCCACACGGATCAATTCATTTGAGATGGCTTTCAGAATGCAGTCATCCGCGCCCGAACTGATGGACCTGGCGAAAGAACCGAAACACATTCTGGAAATGTACGGCGCTGAACCGGGCAGGCCCTCGTTTGCGAATACGGTGCTGATGGCCCGGCGACTGGTCGAACGCGGCGTGCGGTTCGTGCAGATTTTTCACGAGGCGTGGGATCAGCACGGCAACCTGGTCAAGGACCTGACGAAAAACTGCCGCGACACGGATCAGGCCTGCGCGGCGCTGATCAAAGACCTGAAGCAGCGCGGAATGCTGAAGGACACGCTCGTGGTCTGGGGCGGGGAATTCGGACGCACGCCAATGGTGCAGGGCGGCGATGACGGGCGCGATCATCATCCGAATGCGTTCACGATGTGGCTGGCCGGTGGCGGCGTGAAGCCAGGCCTGACGCTTGGCGAGACCGATGAACTTGGCTTCAATGTGGTTGAGGATCGCGTTCACATTCACGACCTGCACGCGACGCTGCTGCACCTGCTCGGCTTCGATCACGAAAAACTGACATATCGTTTCCAGGGCCGCGATTTCAGACTGACCGATGTTCACGGTACGGTGGTGAGCAAACTGCTGGCCTGAAGAACTGAGTGGCACCAGTAAAAATGCTCTGCTCAATGGGCATTGAGCAGAGCATTGCGGGGAGATTGAGCTGGGGAGCATAAAGCTACTGGACTTTAGTCACCCTCTCGGCCTGCTGTCCCTTGGGCCCCTGGATCAGCTCGAATTCGACAGTCATGCCCTCATCAAGCGTTTTGAAGCCCTGCATTTGAATGGCAGAGTAATGCACGAAAACATCACCGCCGCCATCAGGCTGTTCAATAAAGCCGTAGCCTTTGCTGTTATTGAACCATTTGACTTTGCCTTGTTTCTTGTCTGCCATGGTGAACTAATCATCCTGGGTTTGACTTGAACGAGCTTTTAAGGAGCCCGTCGGGGTTGTTACACAAGTCCCGCTCGCTCAGTAATCAAAAGGGGCCAGGCCCTGTCTCTGCCGTCAATGCTGACTGCCGGGCTGGTGAAGCTGATAGCTGGGTGTTGCGGGGCAATCCTCACAGGGCACGCGCCCAAAGCCGTGGCAAAACAAAAGCCGCAACCTCAGTCGAGAGTCACGCTTCTCAACTCAGGTTGCGGCTTCGGATTGGAAAGACTTCGGGGCAATGCACAACGAACTACAGTTACCTTGAATGTTGCCAGGTAAAAGTGGACGACGAAAGGAGCGCCTTGTCGGTGCTACGATACAATTACTGGTAGCTCAAGGCCGCGCGCATACTAAGTGACGCCAGTTTTATGTGTCAAGCGGAAATGAAATAAATCCAGGCAAACGCCCAGGGTTTTTTACGGCGGCGAAGGTGCGAAATTGAATTATGGCCGTCAGTGGCAAATAATCGGGCCGGACTGGCAGCCGGTCCCGAATGAAACATTGACACCATGAAATGGAAAGCCGTAGCATACCCTCGTCCTTGTCGTTCCCTTTCACGTGTTTTTTATCTCCCCGCTGACTGGCCACGAAACTGGCGGTGCCTGTTGCAGGCAAACATTTATTACTGGAAGGGTGTCAGATTATGAGCAGTTCGACACAAACAACCACACCATCCTCCCCGGCGATTCCTGACAAACTCTTTTTCAAGATTGGAGAAGTGTGTGACCTGGTCGGAGTGCAGGCGCATGTGCTGCGGTACTGGGAGTCTGAATTTCCGATGCTGCAGCCGCAA
>CAYWDW010000766.1:0-2991 GCA_964457105.1 uncultured Heliobacteriaceae bacterium | reverse complement strand
TAACGCCGCCCGGCAAGCTGTTCGAGTTCAGCCAGCATGCGCTGCGCCACTTCGTGATGACCTGCCCGGCCACTGACACAGGCCAGATGAACCTTGAAATCAGTCACGTCTTCGGCCAGCGCGACGGCTTTTTCCAAAGCATCAATCGCCGCGTCAAAGGCGCCCTGCTGCCCGTAAGTCATGCCGATGACTTTCCACGCAAAGGCGAAGTGCGGGTTGAGTTCCAGCACCTTCAGGCCGCAGTCAATCGCGCGGTCAAACTGCCGCGCAAAATAATGCGCCCACCCCAGACTGAGGGCCGCAAACGGCGAAAGCGGATCCAGCCTGGCCGCCTGTTCGCACTCGCGGACGGCGGCTTCGTACTGCCCCGTCGCTTTCAGATAAAAACCATAACCATCGTGCGCATTCGCGTAATGCGGCGTCAGTTCGATGGCGCGGCGGAATTCGCGGTCAGCTCCGTCAAAATCCCATTCATAAAGCAGGCGCGCAAAACCGAGCGAGCAATGCGCTTCGCCCAGCGTGTCATCCAGCGCGAGGGCTTTCTGTGCCGCGGCAATCGCCTTCGGAAAAACTTCGCGGGGCGGCAGCCCGCCGGTCGAAGAGGCCAGGAACGCATAGGCATCGGCCATGCCGGCATAAGCCAGCGCGTAATTCGGATCAAGATCAATCGCCTGCTGAAAGTGTTCGATGCCCTTGCGAATCCAGTTCTCAGTGCGTCGCGTCGAAGTGAAATGACGCCCCTTGAGATACAGGTGATAAGCCGCGGTGTTGTCGGTGTAGCGATGGGCCAGGCGTTTTTTCTCGGCGCCTGAGAGCTTCAGGCGCAACTGCTGGCTGATTTCGCGCGCAATCTCTTCCTGCAATTCAAAAATGTCGGTCAGGCGGCGGCGGTATTGTTCGCCCCAGAGTTGCGCCTGCTTCGCCACGTCAATCAGTTCGACGCGAATGACCAGATGCCCGGCCAGTTTGCGCATCCTGCCGGTCAGCACGGCGCGCACGCCAAGTTCCTCGCCCGCCTGCTGCGCGTCAACCTTGCGCCCGCCGTAACGAAAGACGACGCTGCGCGGCACGACGCGCAGTTTCGGCACCTGGGACAGGCTGTTGATGATGCTTTCGGTAATGCCTTCGGAAAGATACTCGAACTCTTCGTCGCCGCCGACATTGACCAGCGGCAGCACGGCCAGCGAATCAATCACCCGGCGCGTCCGGGCACGCCGACCGGAAGCCTGCGCGGTGACGCCCTGGCGATTTGTGGCGAAGGCATCCGCGCTGCTGACGGCCAGGGTGACGGCCTCATTCAGGTCCACCTGCTGCCGCAGTCGTCTGAGTTCCGCGAGCAGTTCATTTGCTGACTGATAACGCTCAGCGCAGTTTTTGCCGAGCGATTTCATCACCACGCGGTCGAGTTCCGGCGGCGTGGCGGGATCAACCTGCACGAGCGGCTGCGGCTGTGCGGTCAGAATCGCCACCAGCACGTCGCTCATCGTCGGCCCGCTGAAAGGCAGGCGTCCCGCCAGCATTTCATAAAGCACAATGCCGAGGCTGAAGAGGTCTGAACGCGCATCCACCGACAGCCCGCGCGCCTGCTCCGGCGACATATAGGACGGCGTGCCCATCACGGTGCCAGGCGCGGTCGAATGTGGCGTGCGAAGTGCGGGAGGCGGAGTGTCGGCTGCCGTTTGCAACAGCGTCTCCGCGTTTTCTTCAGGCTGAATGCCGCTTTCCGCAGGCCGCACTTCAAGCAGTTTCGCCACGCCGAAATCAAGCACCTTCACGTAACCGTCGGGCCTGAGCATGATGTTTTCCGGCTTGATGTCGCGGTGAACGATGCCGCTGCTGTGGGCGGCCTGGAGCGCGCCGGCGACCTGCGCGGCGATGTCGAGGGATTCGGGCAGCGTGAGGCGCGCACCCGTCAGACGCTGACGCAGCGTCGGGCCTTCGATGTATTCGGTGACGATGTAATGCTGATCTTCGTGCTGCCCGATTTCGTGAATCGTCAGAATGTTCGGATGATTGAGCGCCGAGGCGGCTCTGGCTTCCTGAATAAAGCGCCGCACGCGCTCGCTGTCCTGCGTCCATTGCACAGGCAGCAGCTTGAGCGCGACCTTGCGATCAAGCCGTGTGTCTTCAGCGAGCCAGACTTCACCCATTCCACCGACGCCAAGCTGCGCGATCAGGCGGTAATGTGCAATGGTCGGGTTGGCCGGTCGTGCTTCCTTCATCCTGCAATTTTTTCAGGGCAACAGTTTGACGCGCCGCGCAATCCGTGAAGGCTCAGGCGGAATGAGCATCCCGGGCCGCGCGGTTCAGTTGCACTGACGGGCAGAAACAGTGGCGCAAGCTGCTGCTCCCTGACGGTCGCGGTCCTGTACTTCCTGTGGGAGATGGACCGCGACTGTCAGGGAGCATTGTTGCTGAACATCCGTGTGAACGCTTATTTTGCGGCAGGCGACAAGCTGTTATAAATCGTCTCAATCCAGCGGTCGGTGTTGATGAAGCCTGTTCCCCAGTCTTTGTATTTTGCGGGCAGGCCCTGTTTTTTGACGGCATCGAGCGGCTGCTTCCTTTTGATCTGTTCGCGCACCGCGCCAATCGTTTCCTGCAACATCCGATGATAAGCCTTCAGGTCATCGAGCGATGAAACGGGGCCGTGACCGGGAATGATTCTGACTCCGGCGGGCAGCATTCTGATGACTTCGCCGATGTTGCGTTCAAGCCCTTCGACGCTGCCGCCGCTGTTGAGATCAACGAACGGAAAGCGCCCGGCAAAGAAATCATCACCGAGATGCGCGACATTCGATCTGGTAAAGTACATCACGCTGTCGCCGTCGGTGTGGCCTTTGGGGAAGTGCGTGACGCTGATCTCTTCGCCATTGAAATGCACTGAGACCGACTGCGCGTAAGTGACGACCGGCAGCCCGGCGGCGGCCATCGGCGGTGCGGTCTGATTGCCGGTGGCGGGTTTGAGTTCGCCGGTCAGGCGCCTGCGCA
>CAYWDW010000765.1:0-2994 GCA_964457105.1 uncultured Heliobacteriaceae bacterium | reverse complement strand
TTCCGGCGAAGCATCAGGCGGAATCGGATAGACCCACGCGCCGCCCGCCGTGTTGCGATTCTGCACGGCGCGCACCATCGTGATCTGACCGAGTTTGCCCGAAGCCACGACTTCACGCGCCTTTGCCTGCAACGCGGAACTGACGCCCTGGCTGCCGACCTGCAAAATGCGATTGTGTTTTTTGACGGCGGCGATGATTTCGAGTCCCTCGTCAATCGTGTAAGTCAGCGGCTTTTCGATGTAAACATCCTTGCCCGCTTCGAGCGCGGCGAGGACGTGCGTTTTGTGCAGGTGGTCAGGCGTGGCAATGACGACGGCGTCAACATCTTTGAGCGCCAGAATCTCCCGATGATCCCGGTAAACTTTTGCGCGGCCCTTCGTGCGTTCGACCGCGCGTTCAAGACGGCCTTTATAAGCATCGCAAAGCGCGACGATTTCAATCCCGGCGACGCCGCGAAACGCATCCATCAACTGATGCGCGCGCGCCCCCGTGCCGATGAACCCGACGGTCACGCGACTGTTCGGGCTGTCGTCAATCAGGTTTTCCGTTTCAGCGTTCACGCTTTCAGCGCCATTCAGGGTCAGGCCTATCGCGGCGCTGCCTGCCGCAGACCGTTTGATGAATTCACGGCGATCAAGTTTATTCGTCATGGCTTGTGCGCTCCTTTTCAGTCATTTCAGAATTTGTGGTTTCAATTCCAGCCTCAGCCAGCGCCTGAGCCAGCAGTTCAGCCAGCCCCAGCTTCGCTGCCCACTGGCGCAGGTAATTGTAATCAAGTGTCTCCGCCTGCACACGCAGGACGCCCTGGACATCTTTCCACTGTTGTTCCGACACGCCGCCGCCTTTTTGATACCAACGCAGTTTCTGAAGAATGACGTCTTCCGCACTGGCGATCCAGGCCACCGGAGACTCAGCGTCCGGTTCAAGCGGCTCCAGATTCCGTCGTCGCATTTGTTCCTGTGACCAGTCACCCGGTGGGAAGACAAAAATATCCACCTTGAAGGTTGAGTCGAAATGGATCAGGTTAAAGCTGCGATGAGTGGCAATTGCGCGACGCATGGCCTGAGCGTCAAGATAAAACTCAGCTTCCAGTGCGGCGACTAACGCCGGGATGTGTTCCGCTGTCAGATCAGCCACAAGATCAGCGTCGCGTGTTGATCTCGGCTGCCCATGAATCCCGCTGGCAAGAGAGCCTCCAATCAGATAGCTGATGCCCAGCGACTCAAACGTCGCCACTACTTTACTCACGACCAGTGAGGCATCAGACAGCATTAGTATCCTTCCTTGTCAGGATCCCACCCGAAAGCCTGCCGCATCAGTTCCGGTTCAATCCAGCGCGAAGCCAGGCGCATTTTAAGTTCCCGTTCGCCGGCATCCGGATAACGTTGACGAATCTGCGCTAGTTGCGCGTTGCGCAGGAACTGATTGAGATCAACGATACACTGCAATTTTTTCCAGGCAGGCATCTTTCGATACGCCTCGATCAGCACTCGTTCAGCTTCCGGCGTTGTATCTTCAAACAATGGTTTCATCGCGTCATTCGCCTTTGTCGTGCAGCAGCGCCTTCACGAGTTCTTCCATTTCAGCCTTCAGGCGCGTGTGGCGTTCGCCGGTGGCCGGGCCTTCAAAGCCTGCGTGAATGCGCTTCACCAGCCCGTCGCGGCCCGTAAAGATCGTGGTCGGATAAGCGCCGAAGCCCGTCAGTTGCGGCAGCTTCTGTTCGATTTCGCCTTCCGCCGTCGAGCCGCACAGCAGAACCGGATATTTGACGCCGTGCCGTTTCTCGAAAATTCGCAACTGCTCGCGGTCGCGTTGCACCTCGCCGGTGTATTCAAAGCCGAGCAGCACGACTTCCAGACCCTGCGCGTGGTATTGGTCGTAAAGTTCGTTGAGGAACTTCACTTCATCGTGACAGTTCGGGCACCAGCTTCCGGTAATTGACGCGATGACGACTTTGTTTTTGAACTGCGCGTCGGTTGACGAAACCGTTTTGCCGTTGATGTCGGCGCAACTGAAGCGAAACGGTTCAGCCGGATTTTTCAGCTTCGTCATCGTGGTCGGATCAGGCACGGCATTTTTAGCGTCGCCTGCCGCAGCGCCGACTTTTTCAGCCGTAACTTTGCGCGTGCGACTGCCGGGCAGCCCGAAATCAACCGCGCCTTCAAGGCTGCCATCGTCCCGCAGCACGGCGCGAAAGGTGCGCGCGTTGATGCCGTCAAAGCGGGCGAGCATCAGGCGGCCTTCATAAAAGTTCCCGGTCATCACGCCCCAGTCGCCACTGACCGGAATGATCGTGCCGGTCACGTCCGAACCATTCTGCCGAAACGACGCGCGCCAGACTTTCTGCTTGTCGCCTTCGCCCACGTGCAGCAGCCATTCACCGCTGACATTTTTTCCGCTGTGGTCAGGCGGATTGAAATTTTTGGCCTCGCGCCAGAATTTGAGCCGCCGCGTCAGCGTCTGCTGCTGCCACTGCCGCGTGAACTCGCCGATCATCTCCTGCCGGATCAGTTTCGCCGTCAGTTCGCCATCATAAAAATCGAAGCGCAGCTTCAGGTTTTTGCCATCCCACGAACCGCCGGTTGAAGGGATGCGCTCATCGCCATTGACGAGCGCGCCGGAGACCTGATCGCCCTCTTTTTTCAGCTCAATTTTGAAAGGCATTTCGTCGCCTTCCTGCTCGCTCAGAAAGATGACGCCGTGCCAGAGGCCATTAAACTGCGGCGGCTGACGGCAGGCTGAAACAATCAGCGTCAGCAACAGCAGCGCACACCACACGAGCCGCTGACTGACAAAGAAAAGAGAAAAACATCGCATTTGATCCCCCTGGGTCATCGCACGAATCATGATTTGTCTGAACACTCCGCAGCGTTTGAAGTTTGAAGAAGAATGTGAATTCCGACGAGGAAGAGAGATGACGGTAAAAAAACAAAAAAAAAAAAAAAAGGAAACCAAAAACAACAAAGAAAAAAAAAATAAAAGCCTTACCTTAT
>CAYWDW010000764.1:1959-2997 GCA_964457105.1 uncultured Heliobacteriaceae bacterium | reverse complement strand
AGCGGCTTCAAGTTTTCAATCTTCAGCTTGCTGTGCGTGGGTTGCTAAACTGCTTAATAACAACCTGAAGTTTTAACTCTTGACGCCTCCTTACCAGGCGCATTCTTTTCTCCATAACGAAGGAGAGAACTTTATGAAACGAATCATCGCGCAGATGCGCAAAGAACTGACGCAAATTTTCCGTGATCGTTTGACCGTCGCACTCGCGCTTGTGTTGCCGCTCATCCTGCTGTTGATGTACGGCAATGCGATTTCGTTCTCGGTCAAAAATGTGGCGATTTATGTCGCCGACTTCGATCAGACGCCGCGTTCCCGCGCTTACATCGAAGCGCTCGCCGCCTCGCGCACGTTTCGCCTCGTGTCGTTGCCGGAAGGCTTGCGCGCCGATGACGCATTGGCTGCCGAAGTGGTGCGCGCGGTCGTGACGATTCCGGGCAACTTCGAGCGCGACCTGACGCGCGGACGCAATGCCGAGGTGCAGTGGTTGATTGACGCGACCGACGCCAACACGGCGAACATTCTGCGCGGCAATGCGGCAGCCGTCACACAAGCGTTCGGGCCGGGCAACAACGCCGCGCCGATGAAAGCGCCGGTGCAGGCTGAAGTGCGGCTCTGGTATAACCCCGGACGCGAATCGGACAAATACATCGGACCCGGCGCGGTCGCCGTCGTGCTGGCCTTGTTCCCGCCATTGCTCGCGGCGCTGGCGATGTCGCGCGAACACGAACACAAAACGATTCTGCAAGTTTATGTGTCGAGCATCTCGGCGTGGGAATTCATCCTGGGCAAAACGCTGGCCTATGTCGTCATTGCGCTCGCGGAATTCGTGCTGGTGGTCGCGCTCGGCATGCTGGCTTTTGGGCTGCGCTTTGCCGGCGATCCGACGCCGTTTCTCGTCGGCACATTGATTTATCTGGCTTGCAACATTGCGTTCGGCGTGATGGCAGGAGCGACGATTGATAATCAGGCCGCGACGATTCAGGTCGTAGCGATGGTCAGCTTCCTGCTGTCGTTTCTGCTGTCGGGTTTTATCTTTCC
>CAYWDW010000764.1:0-1949 GCA_964457105.1 uncultured Heliobacteriaceae bacterium | reverse complement strand
AAACATTCCGTCGGGCATTCGCTGGGTCGCGTACCTCGTGCCGGCGCGGTATTTCATCGAGATCACGCGCGATGCGTTTGTGCGCGGTAGTGGCTGGAGTGCTGTGTGGCCGGGGCATCTGGCGCTCGCGTTATTGGGATCGTTTTTTCTTTTCAGAGCGTGGCGCAGGCTGCGCAATATGCAGGTGGAACTGTAGAGATGTTTTTTAGAAATCAAAAGGCAAAAGGCAAATATCAAAAGGCAAAATGGCGGAAGATGATTTTTCTATTTTGATAAATAAAAAAATAAAGTGCCGACCTTTTGCCTTTTGCCTTTTGATATTTGCCTTTTGATTTCTCATTGCTTCGTAACGGAGGTTTATATGAAGAATCTGCTACACAAAATTCGTGGTCTGCGTGTGGTCGCGCTGTTGCTGAAAGAATTGCGGCAAATCAAACGGGATCGCAAGTTCATGGCCGCGTTAATACTGCCGCCGACGGTGCAATTGATCCTGTTCGGCTTTGCGCTCAATCCGAACGTCACAGGCTTGCAACTCGGCGTTGTGGACGACAGCCGTTCGGTGTTGAGCCGCGAATTGATTGCCGCGTTTGAGGCGAGCAATTCGTTTCAAGTCAAGCGGCATTTCGCTTCGGCGGAAGAATTGGGACGCGCCCTGAGCGCAGGCCAACTCGATGGCGGCTTGATCTTCCCCACCGATTTCGCGCGCCAACGCGAACGCGGCGCAACCGCGCAAGTGCAACTCGTGCTGGACGCCACCAACTCCAACACAGCGGGCATCGCGTCGGGCTATGCCGAGCGCATCATCGCCGCTTTCAATCAACAGTTTTTCCGCAGCGAACACGCCGTCGCGTTACAAACAAATGCGGCCACAGTGTCGGCGCGCGTGGCCTTGCTCTACAATCCGGGCTTGCGCAATTCGTGGTTTATTTTGACGGGCGTGCTGGGGATTCTGTTGATTATGAATGGTTCTCTGGTGGCTGCCGGAGCGATGGTCAAAGAAAAAGAAGTCGGCACGATTGAGCAATTGCTGATGACCCCGGCAGCCGCGTGGGAAATCATCACGGCGAAGATTGCGCCGCTGTTTTTATTGCTCTCGCTCGATGTGTGGATCGCGCTCGGTGTGGGCTGGCTGGTCTTTGATGTGCCGGTGCGCGGAAGCCTGATTTTATTGTACTCGGCGGGTGGCTTATGCGTGCTGGCGGGCATTGGACTCGGAACATTTCTCGCCACGTTTTCACGTTCGTTGCAGCAAGCGCAGTTGATGAGCTTCTTCGTCAATCCGCCGCTGGCGATGATTTCCGGCGCGACCACGCCCATTGAAGCGATGCCCGCGTGGATGCAGGCGTTCACGTGGATCAATCCAGTGCGACATTTCTCGACCATTGCGCGCGGCATCCTGCTGAAAGGCGCAGGGATTGAGTTGCTCTTTCCGTATTTTGTTGTGCTCTTCGCTTTCGCCGTTTTGCTGGTGGGCTTGAGCGCCTGGCGCTTTCGCAAACAGCTTGGTTAGCGCAGATGAAAATATCCAGGCGCAGTATTTTGTTGCACGTCAGAACTTGCCTGGGTGCGACTGCCTCACGCGCTTCTGATTTTCAGCACGACAAATGTCATGTCATCATCCTGCGGGCGGCCCTCGCTCCACTCGTCTCCGACGCGGATGAGTTCGGCAATGATGGCTTCGGATGACTGGTGGGCGAGCGCAGGCAACGTCTGGCGGATGCGCTCGTAATCCAGCATCTCGCCTTGTGCATTGAATCGTTCGGGCAGCCCGTCGCTCATCAGCACCACGACGTCATTCACCGCCAGCGTCAATTCCTGCTGCCGGTATTGATACTTCGTCAGGCCACCGAGCGGCAGCGCCCGCATCACGACCTCTTCCACGCAACCTGTCTGCGCACGCCAGATCAGCACCGACGGCATTCCGGCAATGCTCACGCTCATCTGATGGC
>CAYWDW010000763.1:0-3004 GCA_964457105.1 uncultured Heliobacteriaceae bacterium | reverse complement strand
GGGCTGCGGTCATTTGGTGAAATCTACAGTTATCTGTTTGTGACCGTGCCGCTGGGCGGTGCGATTGGGCCGGTGCTGATGGGCGCGGGCTTTGATCGCAGCGGTTCTTATCGCGTGGCGCTGCTGCTGTGCGGCCTGGCCACGACCATCGCCGCGCTGATGATGCTGCGGCTCGGTTCGTATCCGGTTTTTTCGTCATCTCAGACAGGAGCATAAGCAATGACCTGGATTCGCACGATTCCGATGGAACAGGCCGACGAGCAACTGCGGCGGCTGATGGAAGCGCAACGCGCGATGTATCCAGTCGAGTACGCCTCGCCTGTGTCGCCCGGTGGCGACAGCATCGTGGCGTCGCATACGCTGATGCCTGAAGCGCTCGCTCACATCTTCGGCGCCTTCGGCGCGATGATGTCGCCGGAACTGCCGCTCACGCGCGCACAGCACGAGATGATTGCCACTGTGGTTTCGGCGGTGAACCGGTGTTTTTACTGACTGGAATCGCACGCAGAGTTTCTGCGCATGGTGACGCTGGATAATTCGATGGTGGCTGCGCTGCGTGAGGATTACACGCGCGCGCCGCTCAGTGAGCCGGATCGTTTGATGCTGGATTACGTGGCGCAGCTAACGAAGGATGCGACGCAACTGACGCCGCAGGATCACGACAAATTGCACGCCGCCGGTTTCGACGACACCGCCATTCTGCAAATCACGCTGATTGCATCCTGGTTCAATTACATCAACCGCGTGGCTGATGCCCTGGGCGTCGGGCGGGGCAGGCGTGAAGACTGGCCTTCATTCGGCGCTGAGCAGACGACGCAATGAATATGTTCCTCAGACAGACTTGCGACAAACCGGTGTTCGATCAGGATTCTTTGCCTGCCTGGCTTGACACTCATCCGGCCCGTTCATATGCTCGCCGCTCGGCAGCAACGGCAACGAACCACCGGAAAGCATGGGACTTTACGCGAATTATCTGTTTCCGCGCCTGATGGAACACGCGCTTGGAACCGGGCAGGTGCACGATCTGCGCCACCGCACGCTGGCCCCGGTCAGCGGCGAAGTGCTTGAAATCGGCTTCGGCACGGGCCTCAACCTGTCGCATTACCCGGCGACTGTGGCGCGGCTGACGACGATTGAACCGGTAGCGATGCTGCCCCGCGTGGTCGGTCAGCGCATTGCTGCCGCGCCGTTCCCGGTCCGACAACTGCAACTTGACGCAGCGGGGAAGCTGCCGCTTGAAGCTGCGAGCTTTGACTTTGTCGTTTCGACTTTCACGCTCTGCTCGATTCCCGATGTGATTTCGGCGCTCGGTGAAATTCGCCGCACGCTCAAACCGGGCGGGCAGTTCATCTTTCTCGAACACGGGCGCAGCGATAACGCGAAAGTAGCGCGCTGGCAGGATCGGCTCAACCCGCTTCAGAAAGTGATCGGATGCGGATGCCACCTCAATCGGAGGATGGATCAACTGATCAGCGAAAACGGCTGGCGAATCGTCGAACTGGAACGGTTTGTCCTGCCGGATACGCCGCGCATTCTGGGTGAGATGTATCGCGGCGCGGCGATCAGCGCCGAAGCAGGATGAAGAATTTTCAGCCACGAATTGACACGAATTTTCACGAATAAAAACATCCGCCACAGAGAACACAGAGAACACAGAGGGCACAGAGTCCGGCAGGTTTCTCTGTGTCCTCTGTGTCCTCTGTGGCTGAAACCCTTTCTCGTCAATTTGTTGTTTTCTTAGCTTCGTGTCAGGCAGATTGCCGCGTAGTCCCCGCCTTCATTGAGGTTCAGCAGAATTCAGCCCGATGCGGATTTTTATGCGTCTCGGGCTGAACCTGTTTTTTTCGGGGAATCATCCTTGAGCAATTGGCGACAGATCGTTTCATCGTCAAGCGTCAGCGTCAGCAGCGGCTTCTGCTGTGCTGCGCGCAGCAATTGTTCCGTGTGGCTGCCCGGCGCGGCGTGCAACAACAGGATTTGATCGGCCAGCTCAACCACCAGTTCGTTACGACGTTCAGCCAGCCTGGCCGACTGGCGGCGCTGCGATTCAGCCGTAAAGGGAGAAAGCAATAACATCCGCTGTGCCGAGATGGCTTCTTGCCAGACGGCAGGCACGCGCATTCCTTCAAGCCGTCGCGCCGGGCAGACAATCAACCGGCAGCTTCCCGGCAACAGATGATGCAAAAAGTCGCGTTCGGCGGGCGTGTGAAATCCGCCGATGAACGTCAGATCGCCCGCGCGCAGCCGCCGCGCCAGATCGAACAATCGCAGTATCACTTCACCCGGACATTGGCGCGAACACAGCACGGCAGTTTTCGATGCGGCGAGCAGTTGCTGATTACCGATGGTTTGCAGGCTGATGGCAGGCGTCTGGCCGGTCTTGAGGGCGGCAGGATAAAGCGGCGCGTCGGGCTGTAGGCATTCGCTGTTCATCAGGGTGTGGCTGGCTTCGGTTCAGGGGGCGAGCAGGCGCGTGAAACCTTCCTGCACGAAATGCTTGTCGGTGGTCAGGGCTTCGGTGATGCCGTGTTCGCGCATCAGCACGAAGCTGACCGCGTCACACAGCGAATAGGTCTTGTCAGCGCGCGCTCGCAACAGTTCGACGGCTTGGATATGTATAGCTTCGTCTATCCAGACGATCGTGATGGTTTGATCGCTCAAAACCTCTTCACTAAAGGCCAGGACTCGTTGGCGCGGCATCCCGCGAATCAAGCCGAGCGCAACATATTCAGCCAACACGTAATTGGTCGTCAGGCGTGTTCGACTTCGGTGGTAATGCTGGATCGCCGCCAGATGATTTTTATCGCCCGCGCTGTCAAGCGCGAAAAAGCCTGACGTATCAATGAGCATAGTCACTCCTGGTCTCGTCAGTCTTTATCCTCAAATCCATGCGCGTATGCGCGAGCCAGGTCGGCATCAATCGCTTCGTTGTCCGAACCATTGGGCGTACCGCCTTTCCATGTGCCGAAAAACCTGGTGATGTCACCTTTCGGCTCAGGAGTTT
>CAYWDW010000762.1:1021-3009 GCA_964457105.1 uncultured Heliobacteriaceae bacterium | reverse complement strand
GACCCCGCCGCGCGTTTCTTCTTCCACTTTTGCCTTTTGATTTTTGCCTTTTGCCTTTTGATTTTTGCCTTTTACCTTTTGCCTTTTGATTTTTATGAAAACTTCCCTGTGGCCGCTGCTGATGACGATCATTGGCGGCGCGCTTTATCACCTGTCATCGAAATCAGTCCCGCGCACGCTGCATCCGCTGTCGGCCATCATCATTGCTTATGCCGCCGCCATCACGCTGTGTCTCGTCGCCGCGCTGTTTTATCAGGCGGATGAATCATTCGTGGCTTCATTCAGGGAAATCGGCTGGGCGGCGATTGGCCTTGGGGCTGGCGCGGCGATGATTGAAGTCGGCTTTTTGCTGGCTTACCGCGACGGCTGGCAGCTCAGCGTCACTTCGATCATCGTCAATGTTTCGGTGGCAGTGGTGCTGATTCCGGTCGGGCTGGCGCTTTTCAGGGAAAGGTTGTCGGGGTGGAATGTGCTGGGCATCATCCTGTGCCTGGCCGGGCTGGTGCTGATCTCGAAAAAATGATGCGCTCAGCGCAAAACCAGGTGGCGGCTGGTTGCGTAGTGGCTGACAGAACCCTGATTTGATTGCCGCATCGGAGGACTTTTTATGCGCAGCGTGTCAGCCCGCACCACTCAGCAATCCGCCGTCAGTTCAGATGCAGTGACTGCCGCTTCACGTCGTTCCCGCAAAATCCGGCTTTCAATGCTCGCGGTCGTTGTGGTCCTGGCGGCCTGGGTAGTGTTTGATTTATTCGGCCCGCGCGCGACCAGTCTCAGGCAGTTTGATCAGAATGAAGTGGCGCGGCTCGAAACGGCGATGTGGCGGTCTTATTACGACAAGGAACGGCTGCGGCTGTTTCGTGAGCTGGCGGAACTGATGCGCACGCAGTACCGGCTGCCTTACCTCAGATCAAACGTGGTGGCTTATGACGCGGCAAAGGCGGCGTTTGTTTTCAAGGGCGGGCACGGGCGCAGCGATTATGAACAGGCGCTGCCCGCGCTGGTCAGTTTTTATCGCGCCATTCATCAGGTCGGCGATGTGAATTTTGACGTTGACCGCGCGGCGAAACTGGAACTGGAATGGTGGATCATTCACCGCGAGCGCAAACAATATGGCCGCGCGGCGCTGGATCGCGCGCTGGCCGAACTGCCCGCTGAAATCTATCAGCTTCCGGCGGAGCGGTTCGCTGAGCATGCGCGGTTGCGCGCTGAGGCGATGGTGTTGCGCGATGATAAGGCCGCAGCCGGGGGCGTGAGCGAAGCCGACTGGCAGCGGATTGATGAATTGCTGCACGCTTCGTGGCAGTCATTGTGGCGCGAGGTGAACCAGCCGCGCTGAATTTCACAGGTCAGCGGTTGGCTCACCGGCTGACGGCTGCGTGCCGGTGCGAGCGGCGCGCGCGCCACAGACGGGGCAGAATTTGGCCGTCGAGCGCAGCAGTTCGCCGCACCGGTGACAGGCACGACGGCGCAGCCTGATCGAAACTTCCCAGCCGTCAGGGAAACTGACGACGAGCGGCGAACCCGGCTGCGTGCTGACGCTGGCGGTGGTGCCGTCCGCAAATTCATACCGCGTCGAACCCGTGATGACAATCACGCGCCCGCCATCGAACAGTTTGACTGTGCCGGTCGAATCTGCCGGATCGCTGCTCAGGTTGGGCAGTTCAGTAATCAGATACAGAACCCGCTCAAGCTGCTGATTGATTTCCCTGTAACCCATGTTTGATGACTGACCGGATGGCCGCCTGCCGGTCAAACTGTTCAAGTCAGAAAAATTCTGAGGCCGTGATCGGCCAGCCTGACGACGGCGCGCGCGCCAAAAGGGAACGGATACGCCGTGCGCGCACCGTCAAGGTAAAGATGCGCCTGCGGCATTTTTGATGCAATGCCGATCTCGTGACCGGGCGCGATGAAACCGTGCGTCAGACGGTAGCAGCGGCCCGGCTCGCGGTAAAGTTCGCGCACCAGATATTGTAACCGGCGCGACC
>CAYWDW010000762.1:0-1011 GCA_964457105.1 uncultured Heliobacteriaceae bacterium | reverse complement strand
CCGCCGAATGAATGCCCGCCGTTGATCCGGCAGCAGTTGAAACCCAGAGGCCGGAACTGCGTTGTTCTTCTTCATGGCTGCCGACGCTGAGCAGGTAGCGCGTGGTTGCGGCGGGGCAGTCGTGTGCGATCAGGACATCATTGAGCGCGAGTTGAGGCAGCGTTTTGCCAGCGAGCGTGACGGTCAGGCGCGCAAGTTCAACCGGACGCCAGCGCGCGGCCAGAATGTCAGCCAGCCGGCGCGCAAAAGTCAGGCGCGTGGCGTGGCAGAAATAGCCGACGCTGTCGCCCGGCGCTGAATTGACGCCGAGCAGCATGCCCTCGCGCACGTAATGCGATGAACCCAGCACCGTGCCGTCGCCGCCGATGGTGATGACCAGATCAGCAGCGGCAATGGCGCGGCGGGCGGCTGCCGTGATTTGTTGCAGCGGGAATTCGGTAAAGGCGAGCTGCTGCCGGGCGAGCGCGTCGCGCACTTCGGCAATCGTGCAGTGATGTTCATCGCTGGCGCTGAGCAGGCGGCACGCGGTGGCGTCGCCGGAGCGGGCCAGGCGCGCCACGCGCCCGCCCCTGGCCAGAGCTGTCTGTTTGATGACCACCACGCACCTGTTGATTGTCATGCCGGTTTATCCCCGAATCAGCCCGACCCGCTGCCGCGCGCCGGATGGCTGCGAGTCGGGAGTGAGCATTGAGTTCTGGCCGAATGTGCCGCACCGCGAAGCGCAGGCATTATTGTCATCGCTTCAGCGAAAGTAAATGCCCGTCGGCCTGGGGGGCAGCACGCGCGCGGACTGCACCCTGCACGCAATGGCACATTGATCCGGCAGAAAAATATCGCCACCGCCGATCATTCCCCGCCGTTCAATTTGTTCTGTCCGCAGGCCGGAGTAAACTGTGACTGCACACTGACCGGGTTTCATGACTTTGTCAGATCTCCTGGCGCGGCGACCAATGGATTCTTTCCCGCTGCGGCGGCGGCTCGCATGATTCGTTGATCTGCTCAACCTTATTT
>CAYWDW010000761.1:0-3009 GCA_964457105.1 uncultured Heliobacteriaceae bacterium | reverse complement strand
TGCAGAATTGATATTGCAGATTGCAGATTTTACTTCAGGATTTTCAATCATCAATATGCAATCTAAATTATGCAATTCAGCAAATCCATTGCCAGCCCCTGATTGGCTGTTGCTGCCCGCGCGGGCGGCAACCCGGCGGCTGGCGAGTACATAAACCAATGACGATGTGGAGGATTTAGTTTGGCTACTGTGACGATGAAAGAACTGCTCGAAGCGGGTGTTCACTTCGGGCATCAGGTGCGTCGCTGGAATCCGAAGATGAAGGAATTCATCTTCGGTGCACGCAACGGCATTTACATTGTGGACCTGCAAAAAACCCAGCGCCTGTTCAAGGATGCGATCAAGTTCGTAACCGATATGGCGGCTGAAGACACCGGCAAGACCTTCCTGTTTGTCGGCACCAAGCGTCAGGCGCAGGACGCGATCAGAGAAGAAGCGCTGCGCTGCAATCAGTTTTATATCAATCAGCGCTGGCTCGGCGGGCTGCTGACCAACTTTCAGACGATTCAGAAATCAATCAAACGCTTCAAGGAAATCGAAGCGATGCAAGCTGACGGGCGCATTGATCAGTACTCCAAAAAGGAGCGGCTGATGATTGAACGCGAACGCCTCGCGCTGGAGAAAAACCTCGCGGGCATCAAGGAGATGAAAAAGCTGCCGGACGCGCTCTTCGTCATTGACACGAAGAAGGAAGAAATCGCCGTCAAGGAAGCCAACCGTCTGCGCATTCCGGTCATTGGCATCGTGGATACCAACTGTGACCCGGACGGGGTTGATTTCGTGATTCCGGGCAATGACGATGCCCTGCGCGCCGTGCGGCTGTTTTCTGCGCGCATTGCCGACGCCATTCTGGAAGGTTCGCAGATGGCGCAGTCGAAGGAAGCTGAAGAAAAGGCGCTCGCGGCTGAACGCGCTGCCGCTGAAGGCCCGCGCGAAGTCGTGCCGCCGCGTCCGCGTCGCGAACGTGGCGACAGAGGCGAACGCGGAGATCGTCGTGATCGCGGAGATCGTGGCGGACGCGGTGGGCGCGGCGAACGCGGTGAACGCCGTGAACGTCGCCCGGCTCCGGCTCATGCGGCAGCGCCCGCAGCGGCTCCGGCTCCGGTGGCTGAAACGGCTCCGGCAGTTGAAGCTCCAGCTCCGGCAGTTGAAACTCCGGCGGTTGAAGCTCCGGTGCCGACGGTTAACGCTCCGGTTCCGGCAGTTGAAGCTCCGGCTCCGGCGCCTGACACCGGCACGGATTCGGGCGCTGCATAACTTCAGTTTCTGCGGCACTGCATCAGCCGCGCATCGTGATCACGGCGCAGCCGCGCAAGCTTCGAGTTCCGGCTGCGCCGTTTTGCAAATCAGCAAAGCTTTATGGAGGCAGAATAATTTTTATGGCAATTACCGCTGAAGCAGTCAAAACTCTGCGCGAGAAAACCGGCGCAGGCATGATGGAATGCAAAAAGGCTCTGACCGAAGCCAATGGCAACGAGGAACAGGCCATCGAAATTCTGCGCAAGGCCGGCCTGGCCAGCGCCAAAAAACGCGAAGGCCGCATCGCCGCTGAAGGCGCGGTCGGTTCCTACATTCACATGGGCGGCAAGGTCGGCGTGCTCGTCGAAGTCAACTGCGAAACTGATTTCGTGGCGCGGTCAGAGGATTTCACACAGTTCGTCAAGGATGTGGCAATGCACATCTGCGCCTCTGAACCGCAGTGCGTCAGCAAGGATCAGGTGCCGGCTGACGTGATTGAGAAAGAACGGGAAATCGCGCTCGATCAGGCGAAGGCCGATCCGAAGAATGCGAACAAACCGCAGAACATTCTCGACAAGATGGTCGAAGGCCGCCTGTCAAAATTCTTCACTGAAACCGTGCTGCTCGAACAGCCCTTCGTCAAGGATCAGACGATCACGGTCAGCGACCTGATTTCGCAACTGACGGCGAAGACCGGCGAAAAAATCAGCGTGCGCCGCTTCACCCGCTACAAAATGGGCGAGGGCATCGAGAAGCGCAAGGATGATTTCGCGGCTGAAGTCGCCGCCGCAGTCAAGCAGGATTAGGCGTCATCACAGGGCTGAGTTGAAAGCATTTCACTCAGCCCTGAAACATTACGGCTCATCACTTTTTCATCGTGGCCAAAGCTGAACCGGCTGCCAGAAGCAGCAAAACAAAATTGCAGAAGCCGGCCTACAAACGCATCCTGCTCAAGATCAGCGGCGAGGCGCTGATGGGCGATGCGGGTTATGGCATTGACCCGAAAGTGGCGCAGCGCATTGCGCGCGAAGTGCGTGAAGTGGCCGAGCTTGGCGTTGAAGTGGCGATGGTGGTCGGCGGCGGCAACATCTTTCGCGGCCTCAAGGCCAGCGCCCAGGGCATGGATCGCGCGTCGGCTGACTATATGGGCATGCTCGCGACGGTGATGAACGCCATCGCGCTGCAGGACGCCCTGGAAAAGGAAGACACTTTCACGCGCGTGGTGTCGGCCATTGAAATGCGCGAAGTGGCCGAACCCTTCATCCGCCGCCGCGCCGTGCGGCATCTGGAAAAAGGCCGCATCGTCATCTTCGCCGCCGGCACCGGCAACCCGTATTTCACGACCGATTCGGCGGCGGCCCTGCGCGCCCTTGAAATCAAGGCCGACGTGCTGATGAAAGCGACGAGCGTCAGCGGCATTTACACGGCTGACCCGCGCAAGGATGCCACCGCCGTCAAGATTGAAGAACTCGATTACAAGCGACTGCTGCGGGATGAACTCGCCGTGATGGATGCGTCCGCCGTGGCGTTGTGCAAGGATAATGGCATGCCGATTCTGGTGTTCGACATGACCGTCCCAGGCAACATCAAACGGGTCGTCCTGGGCGAACGGATCGGCTCACTGGTTCGCGCCGCAAGCTGACCCGGACTGCCGGGCCTTGCCTCAAATTTCAGGGAGAAACACATGGTCAGGGACATTATCAAAGACACCAAAACCCGGATGGAACAGGTCGTTGAAGATTACCGCCGCAAACTGACGACGGTGCGCAC
>CAYWDW010000760.1:0-3010 GCA_964457105.1 uncultured Heliobacteriaceae bacterium | reverse complement strand
CTCTGCGCTCGGCTACACTGCCGCCCATCGCACAACACGGCCGTTCGGGCGGCGGGGGCCCCGGTGGGGGCCCCCCGGGCGCTTACATTAAAAACGGGCTTTGAATTCGCCGCACTCCACACCCTGCGGCGCTACTCTGGAACAGCTTCTAAGACATGCTCTGAGACCATGCCTTCCGTCGCCTGCCGTTTCGCCGGGGCGATGGCCCTGGCCGGAGTGGAAAAGAGCGCGCGGATTTCCGTCCAGTGATTGGCGATGTCAGCCAGCAGCAGGGCCATCGCCATACAGGCCCAGATGACGGCTTGCACCATTTCGACGCTGAGTTGTTCCCAGCCGGTGATGCCGAGAATAAAACGATTCTCGATGAACACGAGCGCGATGGCATAACTGCGCACCATCCATTGGCGATGCAGCGTGATTTTTCGCCGGGCCGCAAACAGAAACGCGAACGCTGTGGCGCCCATCAGCAGGACGGCATTCACTACGGCCAGAATGGTGAAGGTGCGCGGGAATCCGAGACGCTCGTCGTAATACTGAATGTAAGCGCCGAGCGGTGAGAGCAGCATGGCTCCGGCCACGTACAGTCGCCCCACGATGCGATGCGCCCGCGTATAACGCCGTCGCAATCGTTCAGAGAATTGCAACGGCGCAAGCAGTATCACGACTGCGCCGAAAAGGCCGTGCGGCAGCAGCCACCACTTGAAAGGCTCGTAATGTTCCCAGATCGGATTGTCTGGTTCGATGAGAAAGCGTTCGTTGTGATAAAGCACATAGAGTGTCATCACCGCAATCCCGGCAAAGACCAGATATTTTGCGTTGAGTTTTGCTTTCATCAGAAACTCCTTCTCCCGAAATCCAGTTGATAAATTACGACTCGCTCGCTTCCTGGGGGCGAAACTGAAGCTCGGCGCGGCGCTCAGCGCGCGCCGAGCGCAACATCATCACCGCCGTGTAAACGATGACGACGACCACCAGCCAGCGCAGCACATCGAGCGGCAGCGATTTCACGACAAACGCCGCGAGCAGCACGCCCGGAATGCCGCCGAGCGTCAACCCCAAAGCCGCCCGCGGATCGCAGCGTTGTTTGGCGAGAAATCTGAGGCCGGCAAAGGGGCCGGCGAAAGAAGCCGCGCTTGCCATGATGGGAAAGGCCGCGCGCACGTTCAGTCCCAACAAACTGAACAGCACCAGACTTGGCGCGTAATGCCCGATGCCTACCGTAAGCAGCGCACCAAAGAGAAAATAAAACGCCACCGCAATGACCATCCGCCCAACCGACAAACCAATCGCATCGCCGCCTGCCGGAAACAATCCGAACTGGCTCATCAACAGCGACCACGCCGCCACAAGCAGCGCGAGGCCCATTCCGATTTGAATCCCGCGCCGCGGCAAGCGCGAAACCAGACCCGCACCAAACCATGCGCCCAGAGTCATCGCCAGAACCATCAGCACGAGCAACACTGGATCAACGTTGATGACGGTCAGGAAAATGAACGCCTGCGCCAGACTCGGCAGCGTATGCCCGACCACCAGCGTACCCGGAATGTTTTCGTCGCGCACGATTCCGAGCAGCTTGTAAGCCGCTGTCGTAAGCGCAAACGACCCAATGCCCAGCGTGTCGAAAAAATTCGTGACGAACCCAATTGCCATTTGCACAAGCGAAGGCGCGCCTGTCCGTTGCGCGCGCGCGTTGCGCCACCACCAGAAAATGTAGATCGCGCTCATCATGCTGAGCGCAACGAGCAAGGCGAGTTTCAAGGTGTTGCCTGCGTCTGTCATCGGAGTTTCTCCTTTACGCCGCTGTGTAGCCGCCATCCATGACGTGAATTGAGCCGGTGCAATAAGACGATTCGTCGCTGGCTAAAAACAATGCGAGGCTGGCAACCTCTTCGCTTGTGCCGTAGCGTTGCAGCGGAACTCTGGCGCGGAGGTCATCGCGCACGGCGGCGGGGTTTTCCGGCCCGAACTGCCGTTCAATGCGATCAATCATCTCGTTATCAATGAAGCCCGGCGCGATGGCGTTGACGCGGATGCCGCTTCCTGCCAGTTCCAGCGCTGCCGATTTGACCAGCCCGTTGACGGCATGTTTGCTGGCAATGTAGGGCGCGCCGCTTGCGAATCCGACCGCGCCCGCGATGGAAGACGTGGCGATCATCGAACCGCCGCCGCGCTGCTTCATCGGCTCGACGCAGTATTTCATCGCCAGCCAGACGCCGATGACGTTGGTCTGCAACACCTGCTCAAAATCAGTTCGCCGGATGGACTCAACCGGATTCACGATGCCTTCGGCGCCGGCGTTGGCAAGCAGAATATCAACTCCGCCGAAGGCTTTGATGGTCTCAGCAACTGACGCGGCGGTCGCGTCTTCATCCCTTGCATCGGTGACAAAATGCGCGAGTCCGGTGTCGGCGTTGAGGCGGTCGCGCGTCGCTTTCAGCTTGTCCGCCGAACGACCAACGAGCATGACGCTGGCGCCTTCCTGCAAAAACAGTTTTGCGGTCGCCTCGCCAATGCCGCCGGTGGCGCCCGTGATGATGGCGACTTTGCCCGCCAGTCGAGCAGATTGCTTCATAGAGTTTGTCCTTTCAGGGCAATGGCCTTGAATCAGAAAGAAGAGAGATGACGGAACAAACGGAAATCACGGAAGGCACGGAAAGCTTCTGACCTGTGCAGTTCTGCTTCCGTCTGTTCCGTTCTTTCCGTGTGTTCCGTATTCTCTCTGCCTGCTTTTCCATCGCTTAACTCAAGGCCATTGCCATTTCAGTAATGCAGGTGAACCACCCTGCTGATGATTTTCCATGTTCCTGGGGTTGCGCGCTGTCGCGCTCCACATCCCTGGGGTTGCGCGCTGCCGCGCTCCACCCCAGGCTTTATTCTGCTGCCTGCTCCGCAGGCTGAAGGGGTTGCGTTACTTCCATTCCCATAGCTGTGAGTGGATGTTGCCGTCAGCGTCTGCTTCGTGTTCGAAGATTGCGGCCACGCTGTTCAGGCGTGACCAGTGGGGCGACGA
>CAYWDW010000759.1:0-3020 GCA_964457105.1 uncultured Heliobacteriaceae bacterium | reverse complement strand
AGCCACAGCATGACCCAGAGCGGATTGAGAATCGGTTCGATCACCGGAACCAGCACGGCTTCAAGCGCGGTGACGTGTCTGATCGCCCGGACATAAAGCAGGTAAGGCAGCGCAAGTTGAAAGACGCCGAGCAGCAGCAGCCCAAGCCAGCTCATCGCGCCGGGCAGGGCGCCAAACACAAACGGCAGTCCGATCAAGGCGGCAAAGATGTTGCCGAGAATCACCGCATCAATTGGCGAGGCGTCCTTCAGTCGGCGCAGCAGCAGCACCAGCGCCGCATAACTGACCGCGCTCAGCAGCGCCAGCCCGTTGCCCAGCCAGTCGCCCGTTTTCAATCCGTCAAGCAGGAACAGCGCCATCCCGCCCAGCACAATCAGGATTGTCAGCCAGTCGAGCAGGCGCGTCCGTTCGCCCAGAAACCACGCGCCAAAAAGCGCGATGTAAACCGGCGCGGTGTATTGCAGCAGGATCGCATTCGCCGCCGTCGTGTATTTCGTCGCCACCGGAAACAGCACGACCGTTCCGGCATAAGCCAGCGCGCACGCGACCTGCGCCGCTGAAAAGTTCAGGCGCGGGCGGCGCACGACCAGCACAATCACGACTGTCGCTATCGCGCTGCGCACGCCGGCAATGGCCAGCGGATTCCAGGTGACAAGTTTGATGAGCAACCCGCCCGTACTCCACAGCACCGCCGCAGCGGCGAGAAAGATGACGGCCTGACGGCGCTCAGGTTCGGTTGTTTGCATCTTCAGGTTGTGAAATGTTTTCAGCCACGAATGAACACGAATGAACACGAATCAGCATCTGCTTGCTGGCTGGCTATTTGCTTCTCTTCGCTAATTCCATTCGTGAAAATTCGCGTTCATTCGTGGCTGAAATTCTTTAGCCTGGATTCTATAACAGTTCGTCGCCTGATCCGCAACTTGAGCTTTGCCTGCCTGCGTGGAAGAATTGCGCTTTATTTTTGCGGCCTCGATGAAAGCAGAGTGAAAGCATGAACCAGACCTTTTACGTCACGACACCAATCTATTACGTCAATTCGTATCCGCACCTCGGCCATCTCTACACGACGCTGATTGCGGATACGGTGGCGCGCTACAAACGACAGCGCGGCTTCGATGTTTTCTTTCTGACCGGAACTGATGAACACGGCCAGAACATCGAACGCGCCGCCGGGAAAGCCGGACTGCCCGTCAAACAGCACGTTGATAATTTCGTCAATGAATTCAAGCAGGCGTTCGCGCCTTACCATTTCACCTTCAACCACTGGGTGCGCACGACTGACGATGACCACAAACGCAGCGTCCAGGAATTGTGGCGGCGCGCCAAAGCGAACGGCTGGATTTACAAGGGGCAGTATGAAGGCTGGTACTGCGTTGGCTGCAACGAATTCAAACCGGAAAACGAAACGCATCCCGGCCCTGACGGCGCGCCGATCTGCAACACGCACGAACGCCCGCTCGACAAGGTGGCTGAAGAAAGTTACTTCTTCAAACTCTCGGCCTTTCAGGACAGGCTGCTGGAACTTTACGAAACGAACCCGCATTTCATCCGCCCTGAAACGCGGCGCAACGAAGTCATCAGCTTTGTCAAAGGCGGCCTCAACGATCTCTCGGTCAGTCGCGTTTCGGTCAAATGGGGCATCCCGGTTCCCGATGACCCTGACCACACGATGTATGTCTGGTTCGATGCGCTGTCGAATTACATCACGGCCATCGGCTTTGCGAACGATCAGTTCGGCGGCGCAGCACATTTCAAAAAATACTGGCCGGCTGACCTGCAACTCGTCGGCAAGGACATTCTGCGTTTTCATACTGTGTACTGGCCTGCGTTTCTGCTTGCGGCAGGGCTTGAGCCGCCGCTGACAGTCTTTTCGCACGGCATGTGGCTTTCAGGCGGGCGCAAGATGTCCAAGACGCTCGGCAACGTGATTGACCTCGGCGTGCTGAGAAAATACTTTCAGACCGACGCGGTGCGTTATTTCTGCCTGCGTGAAATGGTCTTCGGTCACGATGGCGATTTCACTTACGAAGCATTGATCGAACGCACGAACGCTGACCTGGCGAAAGGGCTTGGTAATCTGTCGAGCCGCACGCTGACGATGATTCGCAACAGTTGCGACGGAGTGATTCCCGCTGCGCCGCAAAACGTGACTGATGAACTGCTCGCGCAGGCGGCTGAAGTGCGCGCCGCGATCAGTCAGGCTTTCGCTGAGTTTGATCGTGAGTTCGACAATTACGCTTTCAGCCGCGCGCTTGAAGCTGTCTGGGCTGCGATCACGCGCGTGGATAAATTTCTGTCGGATACGAAACCCTGGAATCTGGCAAAGGATGCGGCGCAACGCAGCGCGCTCGAACTCGTGCTGCACACGGCGGCAGAAGCCCTGCGCCATTTCGCCGTGCTGCTCGCGCCGGTGCTGCCCGAATCGGCGCAAAATATCTGGCAGCAGCTTGGCGCATCAGGCAGCGTGTCAGAAATCGTTCCGGCGAGCCTCGAATGGGGCAGCAGCGCTGGTCGCCGCATCGGTGAAGTCAAACCCGTTTTCCCCAATCTGGACAAAAAGAAAATTATGGAAGAGATCAAAAAAGACGAAGAAAAAAGCAAAACCACCCGCGAACAGGAACAGGCTGCCGCCGCAGGCGAAGCCGCTGCGGCGACTGCTGCGCCTGACCCGGCGCCGACCACGCCACTGCCCGCCGAACCCGCGCCCGGCGTGGCTTACATCGGCATTGAGGATTTTCTGAAAGTCGAACTCCGCGTCGGCGAAATCAAAACCGCCGAGCGTGTGCCGAAAGCTGATAAGCTGCTGCGTTTCACGATTGACCTGGGCGAAGCCGCGCCGCGCCAGATCCTCGCCGGCATCGCGCAGTATTACGAACCCGAAAAACTGATCGGTCGCAAAGTGATCGTCGTCGCCAACCTCGCCCCGCGCAAACTGCGCGGCCTTGAATCACAGGGCATGATCCTCGCCGCTTCGATTGGCGAAGAAGGAAGGCCCGTGCTGGCAGGCTTTCTGGAAG
>CAYWDW010000758.1:0-3044 GCA_964457105.1 uncultured Heliobacteriaceae bacterium | reverse complement strand
AACCAACGGCGGCACCAGCGTAGGCGAGTTTGCCAGCGGTATCAGAACTCGCCGCTTTGCTTTCTGAGAACGAACAGCGGCGAGAACTCGCCGCACTCCACACCCGACCAGACCACCTTCAAAACACGCGCGCCTGGGTCCGCACCGCTTCCAGCGTGCTAATGGCGAGAGGCCGCTTGAAAGGGAATGAGTTTCCTGCCGATAGCATGCTGGAAGCGGTGCGGACCCAGGCGCGGACAAAAACCTGACGGACACTCCTGTTTTTTCCGCCGCTTTTCAATTGGCCGCGCGGTTGTTGTACACTGGCGCACTTCTTTAGGACACTACTTTGAGGAGAGAGGCTGATGAGCAATAAAGTCCGCGCCGTGGTGGCTGGCGCGACTGGTTATTCAGGGCGCGAACTGATCCGGCTGCTGTTGCAGCATCCGCGCATCGAACTGGTCGGCGCCTTCGCTTCACCGCAGGCTGAACCGGCGCCGCTGGCGACCATTCACCCGCAACTGACCGGTCTGACCACTGCCGTCTGTCAGCCGTTCGCTGAGGCTGAGCTGGCGCGCCTCGGGGCGGAACTGATCTTTCTGGCGACGCCCAACGAGTTTTCGCACGAAGTGCTGCCGTCGCTGCTCGCAGGCCACGCCACCATCGTTGACCTGAGCGGTTCATTCCGGCTGCGTGACGCGGCGCTCTATCCGAAATTTTACGGCTTCACGCACACGCGGCCCGACCTGCTTTCACAGGCGGTTTACGGGCTGACTGAATTTGTCCGCGAGGAGTTGCGCGGGGCGCAACTGATCGCCAATCCCGGCTGCTATCCGACTTCGATTCTGATTCCGGTGGCGCCGCTGCTGAAGGCCGGAATTGTTGACAGCGGGCAGCCGATCATCTGCGATGCAAAATCGGGCGTGACGGGCGCGGGCAAAACGCCGAGCGCCGGAACGCATTTTGTCGAGGTCAGCGAGAGCTTCAAAACCTACAACATTTTCAGGCATCGGCATCAGCCTGAAATCGCGCAGGGCCTGGGTCTCAGCCGCGATGCCGCTGCGCTGATCTTTACGCCGCACCTGCTGCCGATCAGTCGCGGCATTCTTTCGACGATTTATGTTGCGCTCAAACCGGGCGTGACCCGCGCCGACATTCATCACCTCTGGCAGCAGGCGTTCGCCGATGCGCCGTTTGTGCGCATCTTTGACGGCGCGCAACTGCCCGAAATCAAATTTGCCGCCAACACTCCGTTCTGCGACATCGGTTGTGCGGTTGATGAAACGAGCCGCGGCGACGCGCCGCGCCAGGCCGTCATCGTTTCGGCGGAAGACAACCTGCTGAAAGGCGCGGCGAGCCAGGCGCTGCAAAACGCCAATCTCGCGCTCGGTTTCGATGAGCGCGAAGGAATCAGGTGAATTGCAGATTGCAGATTCGAGATTGCAGATTACAGAAGAAACAAGTCGGATCATTACTTCAATCTGCAATCTCACATCTGCAATCTCAAATCTCAAACTATGCGAGCTGTTGTCAAACTTGGAGGAAGTGTCCTGAGCGAAACGGGGCTGCGGCTGCGGCTGGTCTATCAGCTCAGCGAATTGCGCCACGACGGGCACGAACTGGTGCTGGTGCACGGGGGCGGCAAACAGATTGCCGCGATGCTGGACCGGCTGGGCATTGAATCGCGCTTTCACGACGGCCTGAGAATTACTGACCGCGACACCCGCGATGTCGCGCAGATGGTCTTAAGCAAGGTCGGCAAGGATCTGACGGCGGATCTGGCGCGCCTGAACGTGCCGGCAGTCAGCCTGGCCGGGGGCGACGGCGTAAGTTTTCTGTCGCACAAAATGCGGCTCGCTGACGGCACCGACCTGGGTTATGTCGGCCAGGTCGTGCGCTCGCGGCCTGACCTGATTGAAGCGATTCTGAAGATCAGCATGATTCCGGTCATCGCCTGCCTGACCCTGGGCGCGCACGACAACGAATATTACAACGTCAACGGCGATCAGATGGCGGCAGCGGTGGCCGCCGCCTGCCGCGCCGACGAACTGATTTTCGTCACCGATGTCGGCGGCGTGCGCGACGCTGAAGGTCAGCCGCTGGCAAAGCTCAATCGCGCCGGGATCAATGAACTGCTGGAAAGCGGCGTGGCGAGCGGCGGCATGCGCCCGAAACTGCGCGCCTGCCTCGAAGCCCTGGACGCCGGAGTCGGTCGCATCGCCATCATCGGCGCGGCGACCGAAATGTCTTTACAGCGCGTGCTGGGCGGCGAAGCCATCGGCACCGCGATTACGGAATGAACGAACTGCTTTTCGTCTGCGGCACGCTGCTGCCTGAACTCGTTCCGGCAACGCTGAAGAATCTGGTTGCGCGCTTCGCGTTTGTCGGCTCCGGCGTCGTGCGCGGCAGCCTGTATGACCTGGGCGAATATCCCGGCGCCGTGCCTGACGACAGCGCTGCGACGCTGATTGTCGGCAAAGTCTTCAGGCTGCCGGCTGACGACACTTTGCTGAAGGCGCTTGATGATTACGAGGGTTACGATCCGCGCTCGCCCTCAGCGAGCCTGTTTATGCGCACTCGCTGCCACGTCACTTTGTCTGACGGCAGGCCGCTTGAATGCTGGATGTATATTTACAATCGCCCGACCGATGGCCTGCCGCTGATTGCTGACGGCGATTATCTGAAGGCGCACGACGCCCGGAAGAAAGGAAGACTGACAGACTGATGGAAATTCGACGCGCCCGCACGGACGATGCCGTACAGATTCACGCGCTGATCAATCATTACGCGGGCAAACAACTGATGCTGCCGCGCAACCTGCTGAGCATTTATGAAAACATCCGCGACTTTCACGTCGCGGTTGAAAACGGGCGGGTGCTCGGTTGTTCAGCCCTGCATTTCACCTGGGGCGATATGGCCGAGGTCCGTTCGCTCGCGGTGGATGAAAACGCAGGCAAACGCGGCATCGGGCGCGCGCTCGTCGAAGCCAACATTGCCGAAGCGCGTGAACACGGCCTGGTGCAGGTTTACGCTTTCACTTACGTCACCGAATTTTTCTCGAAACT
>CAYWDW010000757.1:0-3044 GCA_964457105.1 uncultured Heliobacteriaceae bacterium | reverse complement strand
ACTGCCAAACCGATTTTTTTTTCCGGGGGGGCGGGGGCCCCCCCCCCCCCCGGCCGGGCGGGGCCCCCCCCTTCCGGGGGGGGGGCCCCCCCCCGCTCCCAGGGTTTACCGAAAAAAAAACAGGCGGCCTGCCCGTGCGGCTGTCTGTCACCAGGGGGGAAGGAAAATGCGGTTACGTTACAACAACCGTCGCGTTCGGCTGGCCGTGCTGCTCGGCGCCACAGTTTTATCCTGGGGCGCTCTGTTCAGCCAGGCCTGCTATTTCGGAAGCCAGTCGGCTGAGGCTGGCACCACGATGAGCGAACCATCGCAAACTGCGCTGCAGACCGGTGCGCCTGACAAGCCTCGCAAAACCGTCAACACGGCGCTGCCCCAGAAAACACGCAAGACCATCACGGTGGCGGCAGGCGGCGATCTTCAGGCGGCGCTCAATCAGGCGCAGCCCGGCGACGTGATCACGCTGGCGGCAGGCGCGGTTTTCACCGGCAGCTTCGTGCTGCCGAACAAACCCGGAGCTGACTGGATCACGATTCGCACTTCTGCGCCTGACACCAGCCTGCCGCCTCCGGGCAAACGTATCAGTCCGGCGTCAGCCGCGGCGCTGCCGAAAATCCTCAGTCCCGGCGCTTCGCCCGCGCTGACGGTGGAACGGGGAGCGCACAATTACCGGCTGATCGGTCTGGAACTCGGCGTCACTCCCGGCAAATCCATTTACACCATCGTGGATTTTGACGGCGCGCCGCGTTCGCTCGGCGAAATGGCCCGCGACCTGATCGTTGATCGCTGCTACATTCACGGCAATCCGGGCGATGGCTCGCAACGCGGGGTCGCGCTCAACTGCGGTTCGGCGGCGATCATTGATTCATATCTCGCTGAGATTCATCTGGAGAGCGCCGATTCCCAGGCGATCTGCGGATGGAACGGTCCCGGCCCGTTCAAAATCGTCAACAACTATCTCGAAGGCGCCGGCGAAAACATTCTCTTCGGCGGCGCTGACCCGGCCATTCAGGGTCTGATTCCGTCCGACATCGAAATCCGAAACAACACCGTTGCAAAACCGCTCGCCTGGCGACCGGGATCAGCGAACTTTGGCGGGATTACCTGGTCAGTCAAAAATCTGTTTGAACTCAAGAACGCGCAGCGGGTGCTGGTGGATCGCAACATCTTTGAATATAACTGGGCGCAGTCGCAGGACGGCATGGCCATTCTTTTCACGCCGCGCAATCAGGATGGCAACTCGCCCTGGTCAGTCGTGCAGGACGTGACGTTCACCAACAACATCGTCCGGCACTCCGGCGGCGGCATCAATATCGCAGGCCCGGATGATGAAGCGGGACCCAGTGAACCTTCGCGCCGGATTCTGATCCGCAACAATCTGCTTGACGACATTGACGGCGTGAAATGGGGGACGCCGACCGAGGCGGCGGACGGCGAGTTCCTGCAAATCATCGGCGGCGCCGAAAACATCACCATCGAACACAACACCGCCATTCACAGCGGGAACATTCTGACTTCAGACGGGGCTGACAAACCCAATCCGGGTTTTGTTTTTATCAGCAACATTACCCTGCAAAACAGCAACGGAGTCATCGGCAGCGAACATTCGCCGGGCCTTGATTCGCTTGACACTTTTTTTCCGAACAGCCGGTTTCAGGCCAATGTCATCATCGGCGCGGAATCAAAGATGTATCCACCGGGTAATTTCTTTCCCGCCACGCTCAATCAGGTCGGGTTTACCGATCAGGCCGGGAAAAACTACCGGCTGCTGCCGGCCAGTCCTTATCGCAACAAAGGCACGGATGGCCGGGACATCGGCTGCAACTTCGATGAACTGCTGAGCCAGGCAACGGCGGCGACCGTGGAAGCCGCCAGTTACGGCGGGCAGCAGCTTGCCGAAGAATGCATTGTGGCCGTCTTTGGCGCGGAGCTGGCCAGCGAAGTGGCCAGCGCTCCGGGTCAGCCGCTGCCGGTCACGCTGGCGGGGACTTCGATCACCATTCGTGACAGCGCCGGGACGCAGCGCCCGGCCTCGCTGTTTTTTGTCTCCCCGCTGCAGGTGAATCTGCTGCTGCCTTCCGGCCTGGCCCTCGGCGCAGCGTCACTGCTGATTTCAACTGTCTACGGCCAGACGGTGTGGAGTCCGATCCGGGTCGGACAGATTTCACCTGGCCTCTTTACCGCCGATTCATCCGGGGGCGGACTGCCCCAGGGTCAGGTCTTCCGCCTCGGCAGCAACGGCGCGCAATCCTTTGAGCCGGTCATTCGTTACGACACGGCCACTTCCCGCTGGGTCGCGGTGCCGATTGAGCAGGGCAAGCCTGACGATCAGATCTTCCTGATTCTATATGGTTCGGGATTTCGCCATCGCCCGGCGCTCAGCGATGTGCAGGCGACCATCGGCGGCCTCAGCGCGCCGGTGTTGTATGCCGGAGCGCAGGGCGGATATGCGGGCCTGGATCAGCTCAATCTCAGCATCCCCGCCGGACTCGAAGGGCGCGGTGATGCTGAAGTCAGTCTCCTGGTGGCCGGCCTGCCGGTCAACCGGGTCATCGTCAATTTCAAATAACTTCTGAACCGAGGCAGAATGCATTCCAACACGGCGAACCTGCTGACCAAACTGACAACCTCGTGGCCCTGGCTGAGCCGCTATCCACTGTGGCGCGCTCGTGAGTTGTGGGAGCGCCTGCGTTCAGCTTCCGGTCCCGCGCATCTGATCGTCGTGGTGGCCAATCATTTTGAGCCGGCCTGGAATGATGGCGGCCCGGAATTCAGCGTTGAGGTTCAGCGTCGCCGGACAGCGGCCTGGTGCCGACAGGCGCGACAGACCGGCCTGGCAATTCCCGATCACGACGGGACTCCGTTCAGACACACCTGTTTTTATCCGGGCGAACAATACGATCACACCATCGTCAGCCTGCTGGCCGAACTCGAAAGCGAAGGATTTGGCGCGGTCGAAATTCATCTGCATCACGGCACCGAACAACCTGATACGCCCGACGGCCTCAGGCAGGCGCTCAGCGAATTCCGCGACCGGCTGGCCGCCG
>CAYWDW010000756.1:0-3053 GCA_964457105.1 uncultured Heliobacteriaceae bacterium | reverse complement strand
ACTTCGACACTCAGGCAATCATCCATTGAGCCGGATTTTGTCCAAACTCGTGTATAAGGCCGAGAAAACAAGACTGAAGTCGTTAAGGCAATCAGAATTTGCTTCAGGCTTTTCAGAGTCTGGCAAGGCCCTGACATGGAAACCCGTAGCTGCCAGGGGGCTGTTTGATCCCTGTGTTATCAATGTTCAGTCCGAAAACTATGATTGTGGAGATTTGGGATGCCTTGGCAAGATTGCTCAAAACTGGACCCCTTCAACTTCGGGCGATGAAATATGCGATGGCACCTATATCTGCGGAGATGTTTATTGTCAGTCCTTCTTTCTCATGAATTGCCAGGTTGGTTGTATTGGAAGCTGAAAGGCTTCGCAGGTATTGTGGTTAACAGACCAGGCAGGAAGGCTGACAGTCTTCCTGGACTGGTCTGTTTTATGACAAGAGGGTCAGGCAATTCCCCGCAGCTTGCTGCGGCTACGCATTCCTCCTTAGTTTTTTATCCCGCGCAGCAAGCTGCAGGGGAGTTGATTCGCGCATCTGAATCATTCTTCCACCCGGTAAACCTGTCCTTTCCAAACCACCACGACGCGCTGACCCAGGGCGAAAAAGTCTGCGAGCTTTGGTTCACGGCTGAGCAGGTTGAAATATTCGTCGCTGCCGAATTTCACTTTGACTTCGGTCAGTCCGGCTCTGGCTTTGAACTCGCTGTCGGTCCAGACGCCATCGCGCAGATAAAACGTCCGTCCGGCCACGGTGTGGGCCTGGCGGGAAGCCTGTTCATCGGGCAGCGCCAGTTTGTCGGCCTGGCGCAGGGCCTCTTGTTCCTTGCTCAACTGCACGGCTTCGCGTCCGGCCACCGGTGAATTCATCGCAAGCGGAGCGCGTTTCGCTGGCTCAGGCATTGAGGCCGGTGGCTCGACGGAGACATTGCCCATGACTTTGTCGCGCGGTTGCACGCGGCGTCGTTGTGTCTCAGCGCTGTCGGCCACCACACCCATCGGGCGCATTCCCGGTTCCAGCACGAGGTACGAGGTGTAAGGCGTGACGATGTTGTAGCGGGTGCCGAGTTCGATGATTTCTTCGCGCAGTTCGTGGGATTCGCCGTTGAGTCTGATTTGCTCCATCAGGTGTCCGACGCGGCGCATCGCCCACAGTTGCGGCAGAAATTCGTGACGGCTTTCCGCTTCGGGAAACTTCACGTCATCGTAGACAAAGCGCCGTTCGACGCCGTTGACTTTGCCGATCAGCGTGATTCGTTGTTTGCGACCGGAAGTCTGATGCGGCACATCGAGCGGCGCGTCAGCCGCCAGCCAGGCTGATGGCAGCAGCCCGAAATTCTGCGTCAGCGCCGCAGCCGCCAGCATCAGCCCGGCTGTTTTCAGCCCGGCCAGACCTGGCATTGACATCCGGCTGTCAAGCGCCGCCTTTGACTGATTCGGACGATAGCGCCCGATCAGCACAAGCTGCGAGCCGTGAAAAATATCAGGAATGTTGCGCGGGTAGATGTTTTCGACTGCCGCGCCGCCCCAGTCAATTTTCACGTCGCTCAGCACCGGGTAGTTAACTTTGGCGAAAAAGTTCGAGACTTTGACTTCGATATCTTCGTGCGGTTCGATGTAATCCGCCGCGCCGGAATTTTCAGCGGCGAGGCCGTCAAGCAGTCGCGTGTTGACATCGTAACCGACGCCGACCGTGAAGACGCGAATGCGCGACTTATTGCCCTGGCTGACGTTTTTCAGAATCTGGCTGGCGCTGGTGACGCCGACCGTCGGCTGTCCATCAGTTATCAGCACGATCAGGCGCGGGCGTTCGCCGGATTCGAGCTGGCCGAGCGCCGCCAGCATGGCTTCGTTGATATTCGTGCCGCCGACCGGACGCAGGCGGTCCACAAATTCGCGGGCCTGGCGTTTGCCCGCTTCATCAGCAGCCAGCGGGCGCGGACTCATCAGATGCTCTTCGCCGGCAAATGAAATAATGTTGAAGCGATCACGCGCTGACAGCAGCCCGATGCCCTGGCGCAAGGCGGCTTTCGCTTTTTCCATCTTGTTGTCATCGGCCATCGAGCCTGAAGTGTCGAACACAAAAACAATGTCTTTCGGCTGCACGTCACGTTCATCAAGTTCGGTTTTCGGCGCGACGCGCAGCATGAAATAGCCATCCTTCGCCGGTTCACGATAAGTGAGCAATGACAGTCCGAAATCCTTGTCCGAGACGCTGTAAAAAAGCTGAAAGTCAGGCTGTGGCCCCGTGCCGCGCACTTCAAAGCTCGCGCGCACGCGGCGGTCGCCATCGCGCCTGATTTCAAGGTTGTGCGAAGGCGAATAGACATCCCTGATCGCGGCCTTTGATTCAATCAGGATTTCGCCTGAGATGCGGCCCGGCGCCTGATTAACAGGCGGGCGCGCGCGGTCACGCGGCGTGCCGGGCAGCGGGCGCACGCCGGGCGGCGCTTCGATCAGCGTGTTGGCGCGCCAGCCGGTGCCAAGCGGATAACGCCACGCCACGGTGCTGTTTTCATGGCTGAGGACCTGGGTATAAATCAGTTCAATTTTCTTGTCGCTGTGCGGGGGGATCGGAAAGACGCTGGCCTGAAACAGATTTTTGCCCGCATATTCGAGCAGCGCCGGGTCACGCCGCGACCGCACAATGTCGTCATAAATGCGCCGCGCTTCGGCCTTCGATCTGACTTCGCCGACCAGCCGCTGGTTGCCGTCCCACATCGCAAACTCGGAAATTGACACGCCCTCAGGCAGCGGGAAGAAGTAAGTGCCTTCAAGCAGGTATGGCGTGTCGTTTTCAAAAACCTGTTCGACCTTTGTCGTGGCGACCTGTTCGGTGATGGTCGTCGTCAGGTGAATGCTTTTGATTTTGAGCGCGCGCGGCAGCCTGAAATCAGGCGGCGGCGGCATCGGACGCGGGCAGCGGCGACACGGTTCGGGAATAATGATGCCCTGCGCGCGGGCCGTCATCGCACCGCCAGACAGAGCCAGCAAAGCCGTCAGTAACGTCAGCATCGCTGACGCCATCAGTCTGTTCATAAGTCCTCCGCAGAAATTCG
>CAYWDW010000755.1:0-3061 GCA_964457105.1 uncultured Heliobacteriaceae bacterium | reverse complement strand
CCACCAGCCGCAGTGACGATTTCGCCGCGATATTCATCCGGCACGCCGATGACGGCAGCTTCAAGCACTGCCGGATGCGTGAAGAGGACGTCTTCGACTTCGTTCGGATAGACGTTGAAGCCGCTGACGATCAGCATATCCTTCTTGCGCTGGACGATGTAAAAGAAGCCGTCTTCATCCATTCGCGCCACATCGCCGGTGTAAAGCCACCCGTCGCGCAGGGTCAGCGCCGTTTCATCGGGCCGGTTCCAGTAACCTTTCATCACCTGCGGGCCGCGAATGCAGAGTTCGCCGTCTTCACCGACCGCGACTTCGCGCGTGCCGGTTTCGAGGTCCACGATTTTGCATTCAGTGGCGGTGATCGGCAGGCCGATGCTGCCGGGCTTGCGTTTGCTGAGCGTTGGCGTCGAATGCGTGACCGGCGAGGCTTCGGTCAGGCCGTAACCTTCATAAAGGATCTGGCCGCTCATCTGCTCGAACTTCTCAATGATTTCAACCGGCAGCGGCGCTGAACCGCTGTTGAAGCGGCGCACCTTGTCGAGTCCGGCATGCTTTGCTTCGGGATGATTGATCAGGGCGACAAACAATGTCGGCACGCTCGGAAAAAATGTCGGCTGATATTTTCTGATCGCTTCAAGCAGCAGGTTCACATCGAATTTCGGAATCTGAATCTGCATCGCGCCCTGCCACGTTCCGACGAGGATGCCGACCGTCTGCCCGTAAATGTGAAAGTACGGAATGATCATCAGGTAGCGTTCCTGGCCCGGCTGACTCAGGCCGTGCGACCACAGGTAAGCCTGAATCGTATTCGAGAACAGGTTGTGATGTGTCAGCATCGCGCCTTTCGGCACGCCGGTCGTGCCGCCGGTGTATTGCAGCACGGCAATGTCTTCGGCGGCGTTGATGGTCACGTGCGGCAGCGCGGGTTCGCTGACTCCGGCAATCAGTTTGGTGAATGACAGCGTGCCTGCGGGCGCGGCAGCGGCGGCGCCGGGTTGCGCTGAATATTCCTGCAAACTGGTCGTGATGACGGTTTCAAGCGGCGTGACAGGACCGATGGAGGCAATCAGCGGCGCAAGCAGATCGAGCGCGATGATGATTTTCATCCCGGAGTCGCTGACGACGACTTCGACCTCGCGCGCGGTGTAGGTCGGATTGATGTTGGTGACAATCGCGCCGAGGCGCACGATGGCAAAAAAGCTGACGATGTATTGCGGGCAGTTGGGCAGCATCACGCCCACGCGGTCGCCCTTGCCGACGCCGAGCTTTGATAAAGCCGTGGCGAGCCGGTCCACCTGCGCTTTGATTTCACCGAAAGTCAGTTGGGCATCAAAAAATGCGGTCGCCGGACGCTCGCGGTACACACTCGTGGCAATCGAAAGAATGTGATAAAGCGACTGCTGCGGAAACGTGGCTGTGGCCGGCGTCCAGTAATCATAATTCTTCAGCCAGGGCTTTTGTGCGTAGACGGATTGTTCGCTCATAAGTTCGGAAAGTGGGCAGGAGGAGAGCTGACGGCACAACCAGAAATGACGAAAGAAACAACAAGCTTCGGACCGTGAAGCTTTCCGGCTGTTTCGTTATTTCCGTGTGTTCCGTCATCTTTCTTCATCATTTCAACTCAGACAATGGTTGTGCCGCCATCAACGACGATGGTCTGGCCGGTGATGTAATTTGAAGCGGCTGCCGCCAGAAAGACCGCGACACCTTTCAGTTCGCCGGCGCGTCCGACGCGGCGCATCGGAGACGCGGCGATCAGCGTGGCTTCGACCTGGTCAATAATCTTTTCAGTCATGCGCGACGGGAAGAATCCGGGCGCAATCGCGTTGACGCGAATGTTGTGCATCGCCCATTTCGCGGCCAGTTCTCTGGTCAGCGCGATCAGACCGCCTTTGGCGGCGACGTAGGCGGACGTATGCAGTCCTTCCGGCAGCATGCCGATGAGGCCTGAAATCGAAGCGACGTTGATGATGCGCCCGGACTGCTGCCGGATCATTTCACGCCCGGCGGCCTGGCAGAAGAGAAACGCGCCCGTCAGGTCAATATCAATGACCATCTGCCATTTCTCAACTGGCAGTTCTTCGGCGGGCTGTCCCCACGACACCCCGGCGTTGTTGACCAGAATATCAACCCTGCCGAAAGCCTCGACGGTTTGCGCGACGACCCTGTGGACGTCATCGGCTTTGGCGACATCGCACAGCGCTCCCGCGCATCTGACGCCGCGTGATTTGAATTCCTCGACTGTCGGCGCAAGCCACTGTTCGCGGCGAGCCACGAGCATCAGCGCGCAACCGGCTTCAGCGAGTCCTTCGGCCATCTCCAGCCCCAGGCCGCGCGAGCCGCCAGTGACCAGCGCAACCTGGCCCGACAGATCGAACAGATCATTCAGCTTCGCCATTGGATTGTTGCCTCCTGAAAAGATGGAATAAAAACCGTGGTGGCCGGGATCGTATCTCAGATTGCCTGGCTTGAAAAGCGGCCCGCCGTCGCACAGACTACAGGGCAGGCGGCAGGAGACTTTCAATTCAAAGGGAGGACGCAGATGTTTGATTTTTCGCAGCGTGTAATTGTGATCACGGGCGCGGCTGGCAACCTGGGCACTGCCGCCGCGCAGGCCTTTCAACGAGCCGGGGCGCGGCTGGTGCTGGTTGATCACCGCGCAGACCGTCTGCCCCGGCTGTTTCCCGAACTCGCCGGTTCGCCCGATCACTTTCTGGCCACAGGCGTTGACGTGGACGATCCCGCTTCAGTCGCGGCCATGACCGCTGAAGCGGTGAAACGCCTGGGCCGGATTGATGTCCTTGTCAACACGGTCGGCGGTTACAAAGCCGGCCCGCCGCTGCACGAAACTCCGGTCGCGGACTGGGATTTCATGCTCAGCCTCAATGCGCGTTCAGTGTTTGTGACCTGTCACGCCGTGATTCCGCATCTGCTCCGGCAGGGCAGCGGCAAAATCATCAACACCTCATCGCGGGCGGCTCTCGGCGGCGAGGCCGGAACGGCGGCTTACAGCGCCTCAAAAAGCGCCGTGCTGCGCCTGACTGAAAGTTTGTCGGCGGAA
>CAYWDW010000754.1:0-3062 GCA_964457105.1 uncultured Heliobacteriaceae bacterium | reverse complement strand
CAGTGCCTGCTCATCAATTCGCTGCTGAGTGTGCCCGAACAGGTGATCGCGGGCTTCCACGAACTGACGCACCTGATTGACCAGGCCGATGATGTGTCAGTGTTCCTGTCGCTGGGCAATTTGTGGAATCACGGCAAGGCCGAACGCCAGGCGCAGACGGTCGGTGTCATCGCGCTGATGCCGGATCGGCTGATCGTCGGCCTGAGCGCCAGCGAAATCAGCGAACGCTGGCAGGTCAGCCGGAAGCTGGCTGAATTCAGATTGTCGCTGCTGTAAAGGAGCCTCGGCCAATGAAGCGCATCATCCTGCTTTTCCTGTGCCTGCCACTGCTCACTGTCTTCTCGCAGGAAACGAAACTGCCGAAAGATATTGAGCGTCGCTACGATAAATTCCGCGATCTGGATGTCTGGGCAACCAAAGCCACTGACCTGCCAGTGAAATTCAGCGGGACATACTCAGCCGCTGGCTTCAGCGCGGCGTTCATCAGAGAAAAAGGCAAACCTGTCGAACTGGTCGGACTGTGCTTGCTGCCGACAGCAGTGACTCTGGCTGGCGGCCTCAGTCAGACCGCCGCCGGACTGTCTCTTGATTCTCGCAATGTCGGCAAAAACCGCCCCGCGCACGACGGCAGTCTGTATTTCCGGCCAAAGGCCGAAGTCATTCTGATGATCGGCGCTCAGCGCATCACCTTGCCGCCATCCGACAAGCCATTCCCCTTCGGGGCCGACGGTCAATATCAGGGATCGGTCACTGTCATCGTGCCCGCCGACCTGTTTCTGAAACTTGCGGTGGCGGAAAGCTGGTCGCTGCTGATCGGCGATGTCGCCACTGGCCTCGGCGACAGGGATGCCGTCAAGGATCAGAACGAAAAAGCAATGAAAAAATGGCGTGAGCGAGTTCAGCCGCGCCTGCTTGAACTGAAGAAATTGATCGAAAGTCACAATGCCGGACTCGCAAAGTAGCTGCCAGCCGGTCGCGCGCACAACGGCAGCGACATCCGCCCTGATCCATCAGCAGGGCGTGGATTGAAACAATTGAAATAAAGGAGTAGCCCCGTATGAAATCTCTCTTCTTCACGCTTCTGTTCATTCTCCTCGTCAACCTGACCGGTCACGCTGATCCGGTCACGCTGACCGTGACCAACTGGAGCTTTGAAATTCGCGGCGACGCCGCAGGCAGCATCATCTCCTGCACAGGTGGTCACGGTAATTGCTCCCGCCTGACTGTTTCCGGCGTTGACTCCAACGGCACGGCCTTTTCACTGGTCGCCTTCGGTGATGGCCTCGCCATTATCACTGGCAATCCTCAGACCACCTTGCCCGGCACAATTGATTTCCGCAGCGGTGGCTTTCAGTTCACTTACGGCGATCTGACATTGTCTCGCAGCAATCCCAACTACACGGAACTCGTGCTGCGCGGCGGAGTCCACTTTATTCCCGATCAGATGACCGCAGCGGGCGTCAGTACGGTGATCGGGCGTACCGACGTGGGCAACCTGCTGCCCGGCGGTACGGCTGAGTTTCTGACTTTTTACAACCAGTTCAGCCCGGTCGTGACCCTCTCCTTTGTTAACCTGATCGGCGCTTACAATCTCTCATATCCGGGCCTCCCAACGCTCGCGCCGCCTTATTACATTGCCACAGGTAATGGAACAACCGGCAGCGGGACGATCCAGGTCTGGAACAGTGCTGCCGTTCCTGAACCGGGTACGCTGCTGCTGCTCGGATCAGGCAGCCTGCTGAGCGGGCTGATCCTGCGGCGCAAAAAACGGAGGAACCCGGCTGAGTGATTAAACGAGTTTACAGCAAACGCCTCAAAAAGCAGGTCTGGGCCTATGACCTGCGGATCAACGGCCAGCGCCTGCGCGACTCAGGATTCGCAACGCGGCAGGAGTGCCAGGAGGTCGTTGACCATCTCCGCCAGGCTGCCCGGCAGCAGGAATACGGCCTCTCGCCGCGCCACAGTCCGACGCTCGCCGCACTGATTGAGAAGCGGCTCCCGACGATCACGCGCCCGCACGAACATCAGCGCAGCAGGCGCGTCCTGCACACGTGGCTCAGCCTGCTGCCCGATCAGATCAGAATTACCAGCCTCACGACTGCCGACGTGCGCCGGTTCGTGGAGCAGCGCCAGGCTGACGGGCAGGCGGCATCTTCAATCAACCGCGAACTCAACATCCTCGCCGCTACGCTCCACAGCGCGAAAGAGTTTTTCCCGGCCCTCTCGCAATGGATTGCGCCCCCGATGCCGCGCCCGAAAATCGCCCAGCGCCGCCGCGAACGCCTGATTACCAGCGAGGAACGCGAGCGCATCCTGTCGTGGTTGCTCGCTGAGCGCCGCCCTGATGAGGAACAGCGCGAAGCTGCGGCGCGTCAGCGCGTCGGCCAGATTCTGCGATTCGCCCTGCTCACGGCAATGCGGCACGGCGAGATCAACCAGATGAGATGGGCGCAGATTGACTGGCAGCAGCGGACGTTGAAGGTCATCGGCACCAAAACTGATTCAATCCGCTATATCCCCATCACGGATTCGATGATGGAGATTTTGCAGGCTCGAAAGCAGGTCGCCGGGAAAAATGAATTCGTGTTCACACGCTCCGGCCAGCCCGCATCGAAGCTCTACCGCATCCTTGAACGCGCCTGTGCTGATCTCGGAATTCCCTACGGTAAAAAAACGGCAGGCGGGTTCGTGGTTCACGACGCGCGGCACACAGCGGCGACGATTATGCTGCAATCAGGCCTTGATCTGGCGACTGTCGGGAGCATCACGGGCCACACCGACAAGACTCTGGTGCTGTACTACTCGCACGCCACGCTGGAATCCCGCCAGCGAGCAATGGCGGCGCTTGAGAACGCCGATGCCGCCTGAGCAATCGTGTCCGCTCCGCGTCCATCGCGGCATCACATCGGCAGGGATTGCAGTAAATGCACGGATTCGTCAGCGACGGCTGTCTGACTGCGCGGAGAGCAACTTAGCAGGAGTCAGGGAGATAGAACCAGTAATGCCGGAGTCCCGCCCTCGGCATTCAGTTTTCAATCAACCATCTGTCTGTAATCAGCGCG
>CAYWDW010000753.1:0-3066 GCA_964457105.1 uncultured Heliobacteriaceae bacterium | reverse complement strand
CCCAGTATGTCGGCAAGGCGCCGACCTACACCATCACGGGCGCGGCGCCGAACAGTGACATTTACTGGTCTTCAAAAAAGAACGGCCAGAACACGGGCGAATTCGATGCTTACTACGGCCACAAGACCGACGGTGATGGCAACTGGTCCACCACGACCGGCCCCTGGCCCGCCGAACACGAAGGCAACTGGTGGAAGACGGTGCGCGTCGGCAACGAGACGGCGACCGTCCAGTTTGAAATCCTGAAGCAGCCGCCGGCCACCACGCCGCCCGCGCCCGCGCCGATTTACTACGCGGCCCGGCCCGCGCCGGAGACGGTGGATCTCTTCGGCTACCAGGTGCCGAAGCTGGCTGTCTGGATTGCGGCGGGACTGGGCGCTTACAAACTGCTCGGCAAAAAATGATGCAGCGCACACCACAACCAGGGCTGGGTTTCGCCACCAACTGGCTGTCTCAGGGTGATGACGGCGGCTGGGGCGATGAGACATGGGACGGCAACTGGTGGGATGACGGCGGCGGCGGCGGCGGCTGGGACGATGATTATGGCGTCGGTTACGACCTGTACGTCAACGGCGGGATTCTGACGCCGGACCAATGGGACACGGTTTACTACAGCGATCCCTTGCAGCGCGGTTATCAGTGGGACGCTGAAACCAACACCTGGGTGAACCCGCAGACCGGGGCCATCCTTGTCAGCGAGGATTATGCGACCGGAGACACCACCCTTCCCTGGTGGCAAAACATCTTTCAGCCGTCAGGCGGCGGCGGTCAGGGAGATGGTCAGACTGGTTATGATCCGCTGATGGGCGCGCCGATGCGGTATGGCGACAATCTGCCGGGCTACTGTCCTGGCGGGACCTATCACCCGCTCAATGATCCGTATGCCTGCGTGCCGTTCCCGGATGATCCGGTCCAGCGTCAGCAGGCGCAGAAGCAGGCGCAGGCGCAGAAGCAGGCGCAGGCGCAACCACAACGCAGTTTCCCGAAACAGCAGAATCAGAACTGCCCGCAGGGGTATCAGCCGGTCAGGGGGCCGGACGGGAAAATTTATTGCGTGCTGGCCAGCGCGCTCCCCAAAGACAAGCCGCAACCCAACTGGCTCCTGTGGGCGCTGATTGCGGCAGGCGTCATCGTGGCCTTCAGCAGGTGAGTATGTTCAATACGTGGAATCAGCCAGCGCAGGAGCTGGGAGTGTTCGGCGCGTGGAGCGCGCCGCCGCATTCCGATGCGTCGTTGCAGGCCGGTGCGCCGTCGCCGACCTTCCCGCTGATTGCGGCGCGCGCGGCGTGTCGCGGCGGCCTGCAGGGCCTGGACTGCGCTTCGTGTGATGGCCGGTGCGGCGGGCTGCAGGGGCTGGGGGGCGACAGTGATTATGTCAAAGCCGGCAGCGTCATCTGGTATCGCGTGTCGGCCCAGGTGCAGGGCTATGGCGATGTGCTGCAAGGCAGCTTTGAAGCGGCCATCGCCGCCGCCATCAATGGTCATCCTTTTCTGAAGGGCGCCACCGTTGATTATTCACGTCTGCCGTTCTTTTCAGGCGAGCTGTCAGTGACAGTCAGGACGACCGGTGACTTCGGCCATCTGACTGATGTCGTCTCGGTCATCCAGGGCGTGCTCTACAACTATACGGACTGGCTTGGCAATCAGGTGGAATTTGATCCGGCGGCGGCGCAGTTCGGATTTCAGTACAACGCCGCAACGAGCGGCGGCACAGCGTCAGGCGGCACCCCGCCGGCGCCGAAGAAGGATGACGTGCAGGCCCCTGCTCTGAACAGCGGCAGCAGGGACAGCGACAAACTGACCATCTGCCCCAAAGGCTACCGGTGGGTGGATGAAAAGGGCTGTCAGAAGGATCACGGCTGGTTTGGCAATCTGATGGCCGATGTCGGCCTGACGCCGACGCCCACGACCATCGCCAGCGCGGCAGCCATCTTCATACTGCTCGGCGTGGTGCTGATCAAAAGATAGCGATGGCGCGTGACAAGGCCGCACAACTGCAGCGATGGCGCAGGTATCTGGCGCTCGGCGAGCGTGAGGCCGCACAGTGGAAGGCGCGGCGCGACCATCTGCTGGACGTGGTGATTGAACTTGAAGAGCGCGGCGGCAGCACAGAACTGAAAATTGAGGAGCTGGAAGCTGAGATTGATGAAGCGCCGACGAAGCAGGCGCGGCAGCGGATTCAGCAGCAGCTCAATGAATTCAGAAAGCACCTCCGGCAACTGACGGTGGAACTCGCCAGAGCCAGACGCGACTGGGAGCGGGCTGAAGCCAAATGGAGCAAAGCCGATGCGCTGGCCGATGCGGCGAAAAACAACCTTGAGTACCTCGAACACGGCACGATTTACGGCATGAAAATGAATCCGACACAACGCAAAAAACCGTCGGCCCGGCGGCAGCCGGGAAAGCAGCGAAAGAATGCCTCGGCGCGGCCAGCAAAGCGGCGCAATCTGCCGACCACTTATCCGGGCGTGCATTATGAAGTCCGTCGCGGCGATGAGTTGCTCAAAACCTTCGCGGACAGATCGGAGGCGGTCGGCTGGGCCGGACAGTATGCCGACCGGCATCAGACGCCGGTCGTGGTGCTGGGCCAGCGCCGGAGCGCAAAGGTCGGCAAATCTTCAATGGTCTACCGGTCACGCATTCAGCCGCTGCGGAAGCTGGGCCGCAATCCGCAGCGCGGGCAGACGCGCCGGAAAAACGGCTTATTCGGCAGCGCCGCCAGACTGGCTGGCAAAGCCGCCAGAAAAGCGATTGAGAAAGCGCAGGCCGGAATCCCGATTTACAAGGTCACGGCCAAACCGCGCCTGACTGATTACAGGGAAGAATTCCAGGTCGGCCTCGGCGGTGAAAAGAAAGCGCTCAAACTGGCGCAGAAGGATCTCAGGAAAAAAGGCTTTGACCCGCGCAGCTTCAGTTACACGATCAGCAGAGCCAATCCGAAACGGAATGCCGATCAGTTTTCATCTGAAACGCCGATCAGCGTGAAGCATCATTATCGCGCCGGTGGCCCCGGCTATCAGACGAAACGTGAGCGCATCATCCGCGCCGGTCAGCGTGATCTGTTTG
>CAYWDW010000752.1:0-3072 GCA_964457105.1 uncultured Heliobacteriaceae bacterium | reverse complement strand
TTCTTTTTGCCGGTGGCGTGTTCTTCGCTGGCAGCCTCTTCATCAGCGGCTTCCTCGTCATCGGACGATTCCTCTTCGGCGGCCTTTGCTGATTTGGCGGATTTACCCGGCTTTTCTTCTTTGGCGTGTTCTTCGCCGCCTTCGCTGCCTTTGGCGGCAGCGGCTTTGGCGCGCACGACGAAAAACCAGTATCCGCCGCCACCGAGCGCGGCCACCAGGACCACCGCGCCAATGATGAGCGGCAGTTTCGATTTGGCTTTCGGCTGTTCAGCCGCGACTTCTGTCTGAGCAGGCGCTGGGGTATCTGCCATACAACTCTCCCAAAGACATCACTCCGGGGCAGCAACATTGCGAATGTTGTGCCACGCAGCGACGCAGCATGGTGTGCTGTCGGTTCAATGACTTATGCAAAAAAGACCGCGAGTCCGGTCAGGGACTCGCGGCGGTAAACGGGCCGGACTGACGGTGTACCGTCAGGCTTTTCCGGTTTTCCGGCAGCAGGTGCGAAGCAATGATGGCCTCGCACAAACTCTGTAGTGGCGGCTGAACAATCCTGTGTGCCGGGCTAATGCTTGTTTTCACGACTGCGGCTGGCGCTGGCCGGAATCTCATCCGGCTCGCCCACCGTGATTGCGCCTTCGGTTTTCAGCCGCGCTCTGGCTTTGCTCTTTGGCGAGGATTCAGCGCCGGATTTGTCGGCTGACTTTGCGCCGGACTTTCCCCCGTTTTTGTCTGTCACTGACTGTTCATCGGGCGCGGCTGATTCCGGTTTGTGGTCTTTGCCTTCAGTGGCGGCTTTCTTTTTGTCGTCCCTGGCGTCCGGGCCGTCTGTGGTGGCAGTGCGCAGCAGGATGATGCTGATGCGCCGATTGGCGGCAGCATAGGCGTCATTTGAAATGAGCGGCTCGGTGTCGGCATAACCGACGACGCGGCGAATCTGCCTGGGGTTGATGCCGCCGGCTTCAAGCGCGCGCCGTGCCGCGTTGGCGCGATCCGCCGACAATTCCCAGTTGGTGTAATTGCTGCCTCTGGCAAAGGGCCGTTTGTCGGTATGCCCGCCAATGTAAATCGGGTTGGGCAGATCGCCGATGGTGCGGGCAATCTCGCTCAGAATCGCCTGCGTCATCGGCGTCAGTTCGGCGCTGCCGCTCGCAAACGACACCTTGTCGGCCTTGTCCACAATCTGCACGCGCAAGCCTTCGCCGGTCACTTCAACGCGGACCTGATCCCTGATGTTTGAGAATTCCGGCTTCGATGAAAATTTGTTCTTGAGCGACATCGCCGCTGCCAGGAATGACTGTTCCTCATCCGTCTCGTCGAACGAGGTCTGTTTGCCTTTGCTGACCGTGCGCGCACCGGGCAGGACGCCGCCGCGCACAGTATTGAAGGCACCGGGCGAGCGAAAGTAATTGGCGATGGATTCCTTCAGTTTGGTGTCGGCCTGGCTGAGCAGCCACAGCACCAGAAAGAGCGCCATCATCGCCGTCACGAAATCGGCATAAGCCACCTTCCACGCGCCGCCGTGATGGCCGCCGTGACCGGCGACCTTTTTGATGCGGCGTCGCGGTTTTTTCTCCTCGCCTGTTTTTCCCTTTGCTGCTGCTGCCATCTCTGAATCACATCCTGCGGGGTGACTGGCGGCTCAGTGCGGTCACACCCTGCGCGTGAGCACGATCATCCGTGATCTTTCAACTCACGCGCGGGTGTGTGCGGACGGGGGAGTTAAAGCTAACGGGGTTTGATTTCCTTGAGCATCGGCTCAAGTTCAGGGCCTGACGGGCGGTCAAAGCTGAAGATCGTCTTGCGCGCAAATTCAACTGCCGTCGCCGGGGCCGCGCCGTTGGCAAAGGCGACCAGCCCGGCCTTGAGGCAGCCGAAATACTTGGATTCATCCATCGCAATGTTTTCGATGTTGGCGGAAATCGGGGCGAGAAAGCCGTAAGACGCCAGCAGCCCCAGGAACGTGCCGACCAGCGCCGAACCGACGTGATGGCCCAGTTCTTCGGGCGGACCGTCCAGATGCTGCATCGTCACCACGATGCCCAGCACTGCCGCGACGATGCCGAGGCCGGGCAGCGAATCCGACACCTTCGTGAGCATCCCCGGCACCAGCGCGCCTTCGGCGTGATGCGTTTCCATTTCAGCTTCCATCATCAGCTCGACCTCTTCGGGCTGCGCCGCGCCGTTCACAAGCAGCCGCAGCGCATCGCAGAAGAAATCAGCCGCGTGATGATTGCCGACGAAGATCGGATACTTCGAGAAGATCGAAGAAGCATGCGGATCGTTGACATCGGCTTCCAGCGAAAGCAGCCCGCCTTTTTTCGCGTTGACGTAAACCTCGTACTGCATCTTGAGCAGCTCGACATAGGCGGTCTTGCTGTAGGGCGAACCTTTGAGCGCCGTCAGAATGCCCGGCGTCAGTTGCAGCAGGTTCTTGAGCGGATTGGCGGCGATCAGCGTGCCGATGGCCGCGCCGAAAATCACGACGAATTCCGAAGGCTGAATCAGCGCTCCGAGCGGGCCATTGATCATCAGGAAGCCCCCGATGACGCAGCCCAGCACTACCACAATGCCGATAATCAGAAACATAGCTTCTCGGTCCTGCCCGGTCTCAGTTGGAAAAAGTCCGGCCCGCGCGGTGACAGGTCATCCCTGTCTGCCGAAGGAAACTCGCACCTCGCAGCCTTGCAATCATCAGTCACGGGCCTGCGCCCATTGAGCATATCGGCGGCTCCAGGTGCGCACTTGAGCGGGAATTGGGTTCTCAACCGGGCGATCACGGCACACACACATAGGCTCAGGCCGGATTCAGTCTCAGTAGATCCAAAATGTCCTGATCGCGCAGCGGGTGTAGAGTGCGGCGCGAATTTTGGATCTACTGAGTCTCTGGTTTCGCGTGTGCCGTGATTTTCGTCTGTGCCGTCATCTCTCTGCCGGTCCTGCTGACCAGTCTTTCCAAAGCAAACCGCCAGCCTCGAAAGCGCTTCGAGGCTGGCGGATGAATGACCGGCTCAAGCCGGCCTCAGGCCACCTGCAACAGATCCTGCAGGGTCTGGCTGATGGCGCTGATGA
>CAYWDW010000751.1:0-3073 GCA_964457105.1 uncultured Heliobacteriaceae bacterium | reverse complement strand
AGCGCGCTCTATCGCAACAACGGCGACGGCACATTCGCTGATGTCACCGACAAAGCGGGCGTCGGCGACATCGGTTGGGGAATGGGCGCGGCGGCGGGTGATTACAACAACGACGGCTTCGTTGATTTGTATGTCACCTGTCTCGGCGCCAATCATCTTTTCAAAAACAACGGCAACGGCACGTTCACCGATGTCACACAGACTGCTCGCGTGAATGACCCGCGATGGTCAACCGGCGCGGCGTTCGTGGATTACGACCGCGACGGCAGGCTCGATCTTTTCGTCGCCAATTACGTCGAGTATGACCTGAACAACCTGCCCGAATTCGGCAAGGACAAAACCTGTCAGTACAAAGGCGTCGCCGTGCAATGCGGCCCGCGCGGGATGCGCGGCGCGGGCGATTCACTCTTTCGCAACAACGGCGACGGCACGTTCACCGATGTTTCCAAAAAAGCCGGCGTCCACGATCCCAACGGCTATTTCGGGATGGGCGTGGCGTGCAGCGATTTCGACGATGACGGGCTGATTGATATTTATGTCGCCAACGATTCGACGCCGAATCTGCTTTATCACAACAACGGCGACGGCACGTTCAAGGAAATCGGCTTCATCTCCGGCGCGGCGCTCAGCGCGGACGGCGCGGAACAGGGCTGTATGGGCGTGGCGATTGGCGATTACGATCACGACGGGCGCTTCGATATTTTCGTGACCAACTTCGTGGACGATTACAACACGCTTTATCACAACGACGGGCGCAACACGTTCACCGACGTTTCGTACAAGGCGAACGTGGCGACGATCAGCATGCCTTATGTCGGCTGGGGAACGCATTTCCTCGATTACGACAACGACGGCTGGGGCGACCTGTTCATCGCCAACGGGCACGTTTATCCGCAATTGCAGCATTATCGTCAGCGCAAATTTCTGCACCGCAACAACCGCGACGGGACCTTCACCGAAGTCGCCGCGCAGGCGGGCGCGCCGCTGATGCAGGAACGCGCCGGGCGCGGCGTGGCCTTCGCCGATCTGGATAACGACGGCGACGTTGACATGGTCGTCAACGATCTGGATGGCCCGCCGCAACTGCTGCGCAACGACGGCGGCAACGCGAACAACTTCGTGACGATCCGAACCGTTGGCGTCAAAAGCAACCGCGACGGCATCGGCGTAAAAGTCAAAGTCGTCTCCGGCGATCTGAAGTTGATTGACGAAGTGCGCAGCGGCGCGAGCTACATTTCGCAAAGCGATCTGCGGCTGCATTTCGGCCTCGAAAAACGAACGAAGATTGACCTCATCGAAATCCGCTGGCCAAGCGGCACGGTTGACAAAATCACCAACGCCACCGCGAACAAGTTGCTGACGGTCAAAGAAGGGCAGGGATTGATTGAGCAGAAAGATTCCAGAAAGACGGCTCTGACGACGAGCCGTCAGGTAAGGATGATAAAGAGAAAGGTATAGCGCATGAAGCTGAGAATATTTTTTATGTTGTTCCTGCTGTGTGTTCTCTCCAGCAACGTATGGCCGAGGCTTGCCTCTGCGAAACTGGAAGAAACGCCCTGGTTACAAACTGGAAAATATGTGCTGAAAGCAACCTTCAAGCTGTCTGATTCTGAGCAACCAATGGTTAATTTGGGCGGAGAAGTAAGTGTCAACGTGACGGGAACGGAAATGAAGATAAAGGTTCCGGTCATCGCCGAGCCGATTAACGTAAAAATCAATGGGAAGAGTTTGAAAGGGAAACTGGAGAGAGAAGGCGCACGAGTCGAATTTGAGGGAGACATTATTGAAAAGGATCACGTCGAGGGAATCTTCAGGGGGGAGATGGGGCCAAAAAGAGTGTATGGCATTTGGTCAATGAGATTGTCCCCGACCGGGGCACAGAAAAGTGTAACCTGAAGCAATAAGTTGTCAGGCGACAACAGCGCTTATGAATCACGGGAAAAGGCAGGACAGGAAACTCAAACTGGCGGCGCGGCATTATTTTTCTGCCCGGCAGCTTCCTGTTCTTTTCTCCCTGGCAAGGCGATTGGCGAGCATCGCCTTGTTCCTGCTCGTCATTCTCGTCCCGCCTCTGGTGGTGGAGATTCTGGCGCAAAGTCCCGCCGATAAAGTTGAGCAGGCGGCGGCGCTGCTGAAAAACAATCGAATCGAAGAAGCCGAGCGCGAATTGAATCAGCTTCTGAAAGCCAAACCAAACGACGCGGCAGCGCTCAATCTGCTGGGAACGATTCGCGCCCAGCAGGGAAAGCTCGACGAAGCGGAAGCTCTTTTCACACGCGCCGTCCGTGCTGATAACCGGCTGGCCGGGGCGCATCTGAATCTGGCGCGACTTCATCTGCTCAGGAACGCGCCGGAAAAAACCCTGGCGGAATTGAAAGAGGCTCTGCGGCTGGAGCCTGACAACGCGGAAGCTGCTTACCGGCTGACCTGGCTGCTGTTTTCGCTGGGGCGGATTGATGAATGCATCAGCTTCGCCAAACAGGCGAGAGCGAAGTCCTCGCCGCTGCTGGCAGTGCTTGGCGATGCGTACATCAAAAAAAATGCAGTTGATAAAGCGGAGGCCAGTTATTTATCGGCGCTTCAGGCGGACAGCGCGAATGACAACGCGCTGATCGGGCTGGCCGTGCTGGCGCAGGCGAAAAGAGACCGGCAGGCTGCCGCGCAATATCTCAATCGCGCGGGCGGCGATCTGCCCGCGCTGTTGTACAAGTACGCGCTGCTCGCGCTCGATCTGCAATTGAATGGGGAGGCGCAGGTGGCGCTCACGCGGGCGATTGCGCTCAAAAGCGATGAGCCGTCCTATCACTTTCTGCTGGGCGTGACGTGGCTCAGGAAGCCCGACGTGGACGAGGCCGCGCAGGCCTTCCGGCAATTTCTCAAACTGCGTCCCGATCACGCGCAGGGGCAGATGTTGCTGGGTTACGCGCTGCTCAAACAAAAGAAATCAGACGAGGCGCGCGTGTGGCTGGAGAAAAGCATTCAAAAAGATGATCGCGCGCCCGAAGCTTTTTACTACCTGGGATTGATCGCACAGGAACGGAACGAAGATGAGCGCGCGATTGAATGCTTTGAA
>CAYWDW010000750.1:0-3079 GCA_964457105.1 uncultured Heliobacteriaceae bacterium | reverse complement strand
ATGACAGGACGCAGCGAGACTGCGGCTTCTCTTCATTCCGACTACCGAATTCCGACTACCGAATTCCGAATTCCAACGACAGTCGCATCCATCTGCCAACCGCTGTAACCTTCCTGGAGAATCGCTTCTGACTGGTCAGCAGGAAACGTTGCCGGAGCTGGAACTGGTCAGCCGCGCGCGCGCAGGCGATGAAGCTGCCTTTGAAGAGATCGTGCGTCGTTACAGCCCGCGCGTCTTTCAAATCGCCAGCCGCTTTTTTCGCCAGCGCAGCCTGGTTGAAGAAGCCGCGCAGGATGTCTTTTTGAAAGCCTGGACGCAGCTTGGCGAATACGCAGGTCGCGGATCATTTGAAGGCTGGCTGACCCGCATCGCCACCACGACCTGCCTGAATCTGATTCGCAGCGCGAAGCGACGGCCTGAATCCACGCTGGCCGATCTGACCGATGAAGAAATAAGCTGGCTGGATCGCCGCCTGACTGACGCCTCGACGCAGCCGTCGGTCGAGCGCAATCTGGCGGCGGCTGATCTGGCCGACAAGGCGCTGCATACGCTTCAGCCGGATGATCGGCTGGCGCTGATGCTGATGGACGGTGACGATTATTCGGTCAGAGAAGTTGCTGCGCTGACCGGCTGGTCTGAAGCGAAGGTCAAGACGCTGGCCTTTCGCGCGCGCCGCCGGATGCGCGAGGCCGTCGAAAAGCTGCTCTCATTCCGACTCACACCATCACCCGCGAAAGAACAGGGAGAGAGATGAACCAGCACATCAGACATCTGCTCGAAGACAAACCACTCGGTCATCTGGATGACCGCGAACTGGTCGCGATTGAAACGCACACCCGCGATTGCGCAGAGTGCCGCCAGGCTTATCAGGCCGCGCGATTGTCCGCGCAACTGCTCAGCGCCCGCGCGGCTGAAGTCATCGAGCCTTCGCCATTTTTCACCACCAGAGTGCTGACGGCGCTGCGTGAACAGCAGGCCGCGGACCGTTCATCGTTTCGGCGCGTCTGGCAGGCGGCGCAGACGCTGGTTTACGGGATGGTCGCGCTGGTGATTCTGGTCGGGGCCTTAAGCTGGTTCGACGGTCAGCCGCTGCCGGATTCGCCGGAGCAGCTCAGCACGATGAACAGCGACGCCAATGATCCGCTGGCGCCTGACCCGGACAGCGCAGAGCTGAATTACGGACAGGTAATTTCAGTGATCTACAATCTGGATAAGTGAGCAGGAGTGACTATGGACAGTCTCAGAAAAAGTGTCTGGCAGATTCGCGCGGCGGCGCTGGCGATTTTTCTGCTCGGTTTTGTGGCGGGCGCGCTCACGCTGAATTATTACCGCCTGCGGCACCCGGTCGGGCCGTCAGCCTTTGCGCGCGGTCGTTTCGAGCAACTGCTTGAACGCCTGGAACTGACTCAGGCGCAGCGCGCCCAGGTCGAAAAAATTCTGAGCGATTCCCGCGCACAGCTTGCCGACATGCACCGCAAGTCTGAACCCGAGGTCAGAGCCATCCGCCGCCAGACCGAAGAGCGGTTGCAGGCCGTGCTGAGTCCGCAACAGTGGCAACAGTATCAGCAGATGACGAATGAATGGCGCAATCGTCGCGGGAACAGAGAACGCGGTCAGTAAGCTTCAGCGCCTGTTCTTCGCCCGCTTCGCGGACGGTCAGAGCGTAGCCCCGGATGGAGCGCAGCGGAATCCGGGGAACCGTGCGGTAATGACGCTTCGCTGAACCGGGCAGTAAAATCATTTCCAACGCAAAGAGGCAAAGATGGGCACCAGCGCTCTGTTCCAGCTTTGTGTTCTTTGCCTCTTTGCGTTGGAAATGGCTTTTCTGTCGCCCGCTGACGCGGATTGCGCCATTCAGGCGCAAGCGAAGGCGCGATGCCGCACGTCCCGCAACCTGCGCGACATTCCATCATTTCTGATCTGCTCTGAACGCCAGTTCAGCCAGCGCGATTGAGCCAAGCACTCCGGCGCGGTCGCCAAGTCCGGGCGGCACGATGTATTCATCAATGCGTGCGGTGATCTGCGGGACTTTCAGATAACCGTTGAGCAACTGACGAACTTCAGCGCGAATCAGCGGAAACAGGTGCGGCTGCCCGGCGACGCCGCCGCCCAGAATGACGCGCTGCGGCGAAAGAATCGAGACCGCATTGACCACGCCGAGCGCCAGGTAATGCGCTTCGAGCGCCCACGCCGGATGATCCGGCGGCAGCGTTTCAGCCCGCGCGGCCCAGCGTTTTTCAATCGCCGGGCCGCAGGCCAGCCCTTCCAGGCAATGCCCGTGAAACCGGCAGATGCCCGCAAATCCGTGCGGTTCGCGCGCGTCAGGCGGCAGCAGCATGTGCCCCATTTCAGGATGCAGCAGGCCGTGCAGCAAACGACCATTGACCATCGCGCCGCCGCCAATGCCCGTGCCAATCGTGAAATAGACAAACGTCTCCAGCCCCTGCGCCGCGCCCCATCTGAATTCACCGAGCGCCGCCGCATTGACATCCGTATCGAATCCAACCGGCACAGCAAATTCCCTGCGCAGCGGCCCGGCCAGGTCAGTCATCTGCCAGCCTGGTTTCGGCGTCGTGGTGATGTAACCCCAGGTCGGAGATGCCGCGTTCAGCTCAACGGGGCCGAACGTGCCAATGCCGATGGCGCTGATTTCATTTTTATATGGTCGAAGAAATTCCAGCGCCTGGCTGATGGTTTCAGCGGGCATGGTCGTCGGGAAGCGTGCGACGGCAGCCAGATCGTCAGGGCCGTCGCCAACCGCGCAGACCCACTTGGTGCCACCTGATTCAATGCCTGCGTACATTGCCAAGCCTCTGGTTAGATCGGTGTGCAGTTGCCTGTCCGGTCAAACAGGTCCTGAGACAGTAGCGCGAGTGTGAGCGAGCGCCCCGGCCCGGCGGCTGCGGGCGCTCGCTCAACGAAGCGGACTGTCCCTTGCACGCCATTACAAATTTTATGCTGCCCCAGGCTCCCGTTCGCGCAAATATCTGATCTGGTCGCGCAGTTTTGTGACCAGGTCGAAGTCAAAGTTAGGATGCTCGCCAAAATAAAGTAGTCAATTTAACATCGAGGCGTTATG
>CAYWDW010000749.1:0-3080 GCA_964457105.1 uncultured Heliobacteriaceae bacterium | reverse complement strand
TATCCGATTCCGCCCGATGCTTCGCCGGAAACAGTCAACTGGGAAATGTTTCGCGGGAACACAAAGCCCGGCTTCAGCCTCGAACGTTTTTTCCGCTGGCGTTGTTACACGGATTATTCGGGCGGGATGGCGACGGATCTGTTCGTGCACCTGGCGACGACGCTGCATTACATTATGAACACCGGCGCGCCGGAAAAGGTGCTGGCGATGGGTCAGCTTTATCGCTGGAAGGACGGGCGCGACACGACCGACACGATCAATGCGATGCTGCAATATCCCGAAGGCTTCGTCGCCAATCTGAGCGGCACATTCAATAACTCCGGTCGCGGCGGTCGCGGGTGGCAGATTCTTGGCACCGACGGGACGCTTGAAATCACCGGCTCGCAGATCACCTTCACGCCCGAAAGCAAATTCGATGACAACGGCTGGATCGTGGATTCGTGGCCGCGCGCGCTGGCCGACGCTTATTACAAAGACCCGAAAATCATCGCCAGCGAATTACCGAACCGTCAGCCCGGACGCATCCTCGAAGGCCAGGAGCGCTGGGAAGAGATCGGACGCGACGACACGATTGCGCATCTGGATAACTTCATCAACTGCGTCCGCACGCGACGGCAGCCTTATGAAAACGCGCTGATCGGGCATCACGCCGCCGCCGTCCCGCACCTCATCAACCTGTCCGCAAAGCAGCAGACAGTCGTGCAGTGGGATCGCGGCAGAGAAAGCGTCAAATCAGCCTGAAGGAGCGGGAACAGTACCGGGAGCGGTAGCGACCTGGTCTTGTGAATGCGCGCTGCTCGACGGCACCAGGTCGCTACCGCTCCCGGTACTGTCCCAAAGGTCGCTGACGCTCCCGGTACTGTTCCGGCAGACAGGGCAGACGCCAGGCAGCAGCGTTGCATTTGAAACCAGTGAGGTGTCAATGATGACGGAACGAATTACCCTGAACCCGCAGGTCATGGGCGGCAAGCCCTGCATTCGCGGTTTGCGTGTCACAGTGGGCACTATCGTCGGACTGATGGCTGCCGGGCACTCAGAGCAAAAGATTCTGGCAGCTTATCCGTACCTTGAACCGGAAGATTTGCGCGCAGCACTGGCGTATGCAGCCTGGCGCGCGGAAGAAATCGAAACTCCGCTCAATGCCGCCTGAAGATGAAGATCGTTATTGACATGAACCTCTCCCCGTTGTGGGCAGAGGCGCTGGAAAAACACGGCTGGACAGCAGTTCACTGGTCAACTATCGGGGACCCGCGCGCACCGGATGACGAGATTATGCAATGGGCGCTGGATCACGATCATATCGTCTTCACTCACGATCTTGATTTCGGAGCTATTCTTGCGGCGACCCAGGCCTCTGCGCCAAGCGTCATTCAGGTGCGTGCCCAGAATGTGCTGCCCGACCATCTGGAACAGATCGTAGTAACTGCACTTCAGCAGTGCCGCGAACAGCTTGCGGCAGGCGCACTGGTTGTCGTGGATGAAAAAAGACACCGGGTAAGGATACTGCCCATCGAAGGAAAATAAGTTCATCAAATGACACTGACGCATGAACCCATCGTCACCGTCGGCCTGATGTCGAACGCAGAAGCCATCAGCTTCGAGCTGCACGGCGATTTCACGGCGGCGCAACATTCGTGCAAAGCCGGAAGCTGGCGCGCGACGCTGGCGCCGGGGCAGGGCGTCAGGGTCAGCAGCGAAGCCGGGCAGCAATTCGCGGCGGCGGAAGTGACGCTGCGACCGGCGCAGGCGGTGGAGGCTTCGTTCACGATTCACGACATCGTCATCGGGATTGATTTTCACTGGCAGCGCAGGGAGAGCCAGACGTTTCGCGGCGCGCTGAAACTACAGGCGACGAACGACGGATTGCTCGTCATCAACGAAATTGCGGTCGAGGATTATCTGGCCAGCGTGATTGCCTCGGAAATGAGCGCGTCGGCGCACGATGAATTGCTGAAGGCGCACGCGGTGATTTCCCGAAGCTGGCTGCTGGCGCAACTTGCGCCGTGGCGCGCTGATCCCGGTCAGTCGTCGCTCAGCTTCGGCCTCCGCGAAAACGCGCGCGGCGAAAAAGAACTGATTCGCTGGTACGACCGGGAAAATCACCGCGACTTCGATGTCTGTGCTGACGATCACTGCCAGCGTTATCAGGGCCTCACGAAGGCCGTCAACACTGCCGCCGGCGCCGCGGGACTGCAAAAAGTGCAGCAGGTCATCCGCTCGACATTCGGGCAGGCGCTGACGTTTGAGGACGCCATCTGTGACGCGCGTTTCTCAAAATCGTGCGGCGGCCTGATGGAAGAGTTCAGCTCCGCCTGGCAGGACGTGAACCTGCCTTATCTCAGGGCGCTTTACGACGGCGAAAAGTTTCCGGCTGAATATGCCCTGCGGCTGACTGACGAAACGAATGCCGAACGCTGGATCAGGAATTCACCACCGGCTTTCTGCAACACGAGTGACCGGACGATGCTTCAGCGCATTCTGCCGGATTTCGATCAGGAGACGACCGACTTTTACCGCTGGCGGGTGACGCTCAGGCAGGATGAATTGCAGGCGCTGCTGCAGCAGAAACTCGGCGTTGATTTCGGCGCAGTGCGCAGCCTCGAAGCCGTCGAACGCGGCCCGTCGGGGCGCATCGTCAGACTGCGCATCACGGGCGCAAAGGACACGATGGTGATTGGCAAGGAGCTTGAAATTCGCCGCGCGTTGTCAAAGTCGCATCTTTACAGCTCGGCTTTTGTGGTTGAGGCTGAAGGCGCTGCAAATGTTCCTGAGTCGTTTGTGCTGACGGGCGCAGGCTGGGGGCACGGCGTCGGGTTGTGTCAGATCGGCGCGGCGCTGATGGCCGAAAGCGGTTACAGCTTTACACGGATTCTCAATCACTACTATCCGGGCGCACAGCTTCAACGGCTGTATTCAGGAACTGCTGACTGACCAGTTTATGACTGAAACCTTTTACCAGATTCCCCTTCAGGAACGGTTGCAGTTGCTGCACCAGGATGGCTTTGTCCGTGATCGTGATCGCATCTGGCGGCATCACGACGGGCGGGCTGTCGGTGAAAGCGTGGTGGCGGCGATCACTG
>CAYWDW010000748.1:0-3084 GCA_964457105.1 uncultured Heliobacteriaceae bacterium | reverse complement strand
TTCATAAAATTACTTCTCCTGAAATCAGATACGACGGACGGCCTGGGGGAGGCCGGGGTGCTGGCACGACATCGTGACAGCCGGGATCACTCTTTCCGGTGGGCATCAGGCTGCGACAGGGCGCCGGGAAATGACACAGCTCCCGAAGAGTGCAAACCGCGGTTCGCAGGCCGGAAGTCACAGGCATGAACGTCAGCCGGACGTGAGGTCATCGGTCAGATTCGTCACGAGTATCCCAGTAATAAAAGCCGTGTATAGAGGTTGAGAGGACGACAGCTTCGCGCTCATTGAACGATATTTGCCGGATTAAAGTCAAGAAGTCATTACGGCCACCGTCATCTGCCCTGGCCCTGTCACGCCGCTGCCTGTGATTCAGTCTGAATCCAGGCGCCTGTCCGGAGCCGTAAGGCTGAGACAGGAGCCGGTGATCGGGCTCCCGGACGCAACTGACTCCCCTGCCGGAAAAATAATGATGCAGCAAATCAGGGATGGGGCATTGTTTGAAATTCGTCTGCTCGGCTCGTTCCGGGTGGTCATCAATGGCCTGCCCATCGCAGAGTCACGGTGGACGCGGCAGAAACCCAAACTGCTGCTCAAGCTGCTGGCGCTCGAACCGCAGCATCAGTTGCACCGCGAACAACTGCTGGAAATGCTCTGGCCCGATCAGGACACCGAAGCGGCGCTCAGAAACCTGCACCGCGCGCTGCACATTGCGCGCCGCGCGCTCGAACCCGACCTGACGGCTGGCGCCACTTCGCAGTTTCTGGCCACACGCGGACAGCAGGTGTTATTGCAGGCGCCGGGTCAGCTCCGCATTGATCTGGAAGAGTTCGAGCAGCGCGCCGCCGAAGCCCTGTCAGTCCGCGACCTCGCCGCCTGCGAATCGGCCCTCGCCCTTTACACCGGTGATCTGCTGATCGAAGACCTTTACGAGGACTGGGCGGTGCCGCGCCGGGAACAGTTGCGGACGCTGCATCACAGCCTGCTGGCCGCCACCGCGCAGCTTTATGCACAGGCCGCGCGCTGGCCGGAGGCCGGCGAAAAGTTCAGGGCGCTGCTGACTTCCGATCCGGCTGATGAAGAAGCGCACCGGCAACTGATGCGCCTCTATGCTCAGTCAGGCAATCGCCATCAGGCGCTGCAACAATACCGGCAGTGCGTCGAACTGCTGCGCCGCGAAATTGACATCGAGCCGGAACCCGCCACCGTCGAACTCTATGAACAGATCGTATCCGGCAGACTGCGCCCGTCCGCAGATTCAAGCCTCGCGTCCGCGCCCCCGCCTCCGCGCACAGACTCCGGCAGCCCTGCCACCCGGAATGGCGAGCCTCCGGCGGCAGTTTTACTTCCGGTCAGTCCTTTCGCCCTGAGCAGCGATGCGGCATCCGAAGTTGAAACGACTGCGGCTGTGGCGCTCAGCGAACCTGAGCAGCGCGCCGTCGGCAGGGCAGTTCGGTCAGTTCTGCCCCGGCACCTCGCGCTGGCCGGAGCGCTGCTGGCGCTCGTGGCAGCGCTCGTGCTGGCCACCCTGTCCTTTGCCCGGCGGGCGGCGACGATTGATTCGCTGGCCGTGCTGCCGCTGGTCAACGGCAGCGGCGATCCGAGCGTGGAATATCTGAGCGAAGGGATCACCGAAAGCATTATCAACAGCCTCTCGCCCCTGCCAGGCCTGCGGGTGATGGCGCGCAATACCGTGTTTCGCTACAAGGGCCGCGAAGCCGATGCGCAGCGCGTCGGACGCGACCTCGGAGTCAAAGCGGTGCTGACGGGCCGCGTCGTGCAGCAGGGCGATTATCTGATCATCACGACTGAACTGGTGAAGGTCGCCGATGGCTCGCAGCTCTGGGGCGCACAGTACAATCGCCGACTCTCAGACCTGATGGCGACGCAGACGGAAATCTCGTGGGAGATCTCGGACAAGCTGAAACTCCGACTGAGCGGCGACGCACAGCAGCGGCTGACGAGACAGCAGACTGAAGACACGCGGGCCTATCAGCTTTACCTGCGCGGTCGCTATTACTGGAATCGTCGCACCACCGAAGGCGTCCGGCAGGCGGTCGAATACTACGCACAGGCCATCGCTGAAGACCCCCGATACGCGCTGGCTTACGCGGGACTGGCTGATGCTTATGCGGTCTGGCCCGATGATTCGCTGACGCGCGAAGAGACGACGAAAAAGGTGAAGGCCGCCGCCGTCAGAGCCATCGAACTTGATGACCAACTGGCCGAAGCGCATACCTCGCTGGCCTTTGCCCGCCTGAGCTGGGATCGTGACCTGGCGGGCGCGGAAAGCTCCTTCCGGCGCAGCCTCGAACTGAATCCGAACTACCCGACCGCGCATCACTGGTATGGTTACGCGCTGCTGGCACGGGGAAAGATCAGCCAGGCGCTTGACGAGATCAGACGCGCTCAGGCGCTCGATCCGGTCTCCCCGATCATCAGCGCCGATGTCGGCGAGCTGCTCTTTTTCGCCCGCCACTACGATCAGGCCATCGCGCAGTGCCGCGAGACGCTCCGCAACGATCCGACTTTCATCCCCGCCCATCAGACCCTCGGCCTGGCTTACGCACACCAGGGTTTGTTTCAGGAAGCAATTGCGGAACTCCGGCAGGCCGTCACGCTTTCGGGCAGCAATACTTATCTCCTGGCGCTGCTCGGTTACGTTTACGCCTTCGCCGGGGAGCGCGAACAGGCGCGCGCCACGCTGACGCAACTCAGCCGCCTGTCCACAGACCGGTACGTTTCACCCTTTCACCTCGCCCTGATTCACCTCCGGCTGGGCGATTTCAATCGCGCCTTCGCGCTGCTCGGCCAGGCTGAGCAGGACCGCATCTTCTCAATGCTGCTCATCAAATCCGACCCGCGCCTCGACCCGCTGCGCGCCGACCCGCGCTTTCCAGCCCTCGCTGAACGGCTCGGACTTCAGTAACTCTGAAAGTGCAGATTTCAGGTACGCCCGCGCCCTTGCGGGCCAATGGCATTGAATTAAACATCGGAGCGCGGGGGGGCGGGAGAGCCAACCACCGATAAACCCAACAACAGCTTAAAAGCCGGGGGGCGCCGGAGGGGGGGTAAAAAGGGGGG
>CAYWDW010000747.1:0-3121 GCA_964457105.1 uncultured Heliobacteriaceae bacterium | reverse complement strand
CCTTGAAGCGCGCCTTTGACAGTCTGACGACCGATGAATTGGTCAGCACTTCGCGCGTGCCGGTGTCAGGCGGCGGCGCGGATTGCGCCATCACCGCTGACCCCGTCAGCAGAATCAGACAGATCATCGTGAGGCAAAGACGAGCACTGGCGAATGATTTCATGTTCAGTTACCTCTCGGCGGGGACGTGAGGGAGTCACAACAAAAATTACAGCCTGTCGGGGGATGCGTCGCAGGGAGCAGCCGCTGATGATCGTTACTCTGCGCCTTTGCTGCCGGGCCGTCTGGCTCTGTAGTAGGCCGCATTGATCCGGCGCACGTAACTCTGGGTTTCACGATAGGGCGGAACGCGCCGACCGTAACGCGCGACCGCCTGTTCACCGGCATTATAAGCCGCGAGCGCCAGATTGACATCGCCCTGGTACAGATCAATCAGACCTTTCAGGTACCGCGTCCCGGCTTCGACGTTCTCGCCCGGATCGTGAATATTGCGCACGCCCAGGCGCCGCGCAGTCGCCGGCATCAACTGCATCAGGCCGCGCGCGCCGACTCGTGACACGGCGCGATGATTGAAGCCCGATTCCTCGCGCATCACCAGATAAATAATCAGCGGGTCAAGCTGATGTTTCTGTGCGCTGCGCAGAATCAACTGATCGAGTCCGGCGTGTCCGGTCGTAAAGCCTGAATCGGGCAGCAGCGTCAGCGTCGGACTGACCGCCGGTTCGTCGCGCACGATGCGCGCCACCGCTTCACGCTCAACGATGGTCTGCATGCTGCCCAGGCGATAACGAATGTAACGCTCGCCTTCCTGCACTTCGTCCGCGATGATTTCCGCGCCGCCTTTCAGCACAATGCGCGGCAGCACGGGAGCAGACGGCTGCTTTGCACGGCTGTCAGCGGCCTCAGCCGGTTTGCCTGGAATGACGCGCAGCACTTCGGATTTGCTGATCGAAGCGGTCAGTCGGCCCTGGCGATACCAGAGCCGGTCGCCCGCTTCCCAGACGGCTTCGGCTTCGATCACGCGCCCGTCCTTCAACTGCACCTGATCGGCCCGCGCGGGGGCGGCGAGCGCCACGCAAAACGCGCACAACGCGAGAAGCAGGTGAACCGGCTGATGAATGATCCTCGGCATCTCAGGCTTGGAAAATTACGGCTGTTTCTGCTGCGCCGAAGCGCTGAGTTTCTTGTGCATTTCGCTGGCATAAGCCGCTTCGCGCAGGCGTCCGGTGCGTTCATAGAGCGGAATCAGACCGTTCAGCGCGGCGAGCGACTGCGGCTGCAGGCGCAGCGCGCTTTCATACTCTTTAATGGCATCTTCATAACGGCCCTGCTGATTGAGCACATAGCCGAGGTTCAGATGCGCTCCGGCTTCGCCCACTGACGCGGTGAAATGTTCAAGCGCCTTTTTGTAATCGCCCCGGTGTCCGTAAGCGAGGCCGAGATTATTCTGCAGCCGTTTGTCGCCGGGCGTGAATTTGAGCGCCTTTTTGAACCACTTGATCGCGTTTTTATTGTCGCCACCGAGATAGTACGAATAGCCCAGATTATTGAGAAAACGCGGATTGCCGTTTTCGAGCCGGATGGCTTTCTGGTATTCGGTCTGCGCCATGCCGTACTGGCCTTTCTGATCCAGGCAAACGCCCATCAGGTTGTGCGCTTCGGCAAAGTCAGGCCGGGTCAGCAGCGCCGAGCCGAGCTTTTCGATGGCGTGATCGAACAGGCCTTTCTGCTGATACTCCAGAGCCTGGTCAAACAGGGCCGCTGAAGCGCGTTCGGCAGCGACGACGACGGCTGCCGTCGGAGTCAGCGGCGCAGGGAGCGGGCTGGTCGCTGACGCTTCAGGCGCGGACAAATCCTCGCGCGCGACTTCGCTGCCCATCCCGTCGCGGGTCCGCACGACCGGCGCCGGCTTGAACTGTTCGATGTCTTTAGGCGAAGGTTTTGAGACAACTACGGTGTCCTTTTGATCCCGGTTGTCCTTGTTGCCTTTGCCGCGAAAGAGCCGCGACATCAGGCGCACCGGCGAAGTGACAATGCGCTTGAAGAGGCCGGGTTTTTCGCCGGCATCGGGCGGCGCATCGGGCGCGGATGAGTCTTCGACCGTGAAATCAAACTCGCCGTTCATCTGCACCAGACGGGCATGGTCCGAGAAGGCTGAAATCAGCTCTGATCTCAGGCCCGGCAGGCTGAGCGGCACAATGGCGAGCAGCGCCAGGATGATGAACGCCGTTACGGCGCGTTCACGTAACAAGGTGAAAAACTTTCGAGGAGCCATAACCGCCTTTCTGAAGCAACGACGCCGGAAGAAGCTGAAAACAGAATCTGCGGTTGTTTTCAACTTCGGGTGATGAGCGGCGTCACTTCCTGATCAGCACCTGAGCAGTGCTGTCGTGATAAATGCTGACCCACTGACCTGTCGCCTGGGCGACGGTGGCCAGTGGTTCGTCAGTGCGAAGCAGCATCCAGCGAATATCGTACTGGTCGAGGATGGCGGCCCAGTCAGGCCGGATGGTCATCACTCGCAGATATTCATCAAAGACCGGGCCGGTGCGATAAAAATCACTGCGCCCGTCCACAAACACCCTGAGCTGCGGATAAAAACGATAGATCAGATAACCGCCAAACTGGTCGGGGGCGTAAAGATTGCCGCGCCGCTCAGCCGTGCTGATGAATGTCGCCGCCGCGACCGGCAGCTTTCGTTCATCAAAATGCGCAGGCAGCAGGGCACTGTTCAAGCTCCTCGCCCGGCCACTCATCAGCGTCAGCAGAAATGCGGCGACCAGCAGGTAAATCAGCGCGCCGTTCAACTGACGATCAATGGCCATCAGGCCACGATACCAGTCAGACGCCATGCGCCAGCGCCCCGTCTGAGCGCGCGCCGCGGTGCGCAGCAGTGCGCTCAGATGCTCAGCCAGAATCGGCATCATCACGATCACGGCCAGCGTGATGTGCCGCTCCGATTGCAGCACCAGATGCGCCCACAACAGCAATAATCCGGTGTCGGTAAACCGGCGCTGCCACAGGGCGCGCACGGCGGCAATGAAAGCGAGCAGCAGCAGGATTTCAATCAGCCGACCGTCAACCGTGTGAAAGTTGGGCGACTGGAATTCCTGAATGCGCG
>CAYWDW010000746.1:0-3122 GCA_964457105.1 uncultured Heliobacteriaceae bacterium | reverse complement strand
ATGGGCGAAGTCATCAAACAGTTCCGTCCGGTCGAGGTCGCCTACAACAAGGATTTTTCTGAAATCATGGGCGGGCTGAATACCTATCTGATCATCGCCTGACTGAGCGCCGATCAGCCTGATTCACCAGCCAGCCGGGTTGCTAAAATGGGGACTATCCGGTTTCGCTGACCGTCCCATTTTTTCGCAACCCGGCTGGTTTTTCGGCTGCTTATTTGCGCGGATTGACTGAGCCGCTGATCGGCTTGCGTGTTGTTTCGCCGGTTTGCAGCACCGGAATGCCTTCGTCAACTTCGCCGTGCGGGCGCGGGATGACGTGCGTCGCAACGACCTCACCGACCTGACGGGCGGCAGCGGCTCCGGCTTCGACGGCGGATTTGACGGCGGCGACTTCGCCGCGCACGATGGCGGTGACGAGTCCCGCATCAACCTTTTCATAACCGACCAGCCTGACGTTCGCGGTTTTGACGGCGGCATCAGCCGCGACAATCATCGCAACCAGACCGCGACATTCAATCATTCCGAGTGCTTCCATAATGTTTTCCCTGATTCTGATGATGACCGTTTCGGGCTGCCAATCCTGCCTGCTGCGCCGCGATTACAACGTCTGCTCACCGGACTGTCAAGCGGCACAGGCCCGCGTGCAGCTTTGAATAACGGCGAATTGACGCGCAACGGCAATAATGGTAGAAGGTGTGCCGCCAGCAGAAATCCATCTCTCCAGTGAAAGGAAGTCCCCGAACGTGGAACATTACCCGCCCGGCACCGGCTGGATTGAAGTCATCGTCGGTTCGATGTTCAGCGGCAAAAGCGAAGAGCTGATTCGCCGCCTGCGTCGCGCGCAGATTGCCCGGCAGAGAGTGCAGATTTTCAAACCGGCCATTGATAATCGTTACTCTGAAGCGCACATCGTTTCGCATTCCGAACAGCGCATCGAATCGCAGATGGTCGGGTCGGCGCGCGAGATTCTGGCGCTCGTTGACATTTCGACCGGCGTCGTCGGCATTGACGAAGGCCAGTTTTTCGATCACCACCTGGTCGCCGTCGCCAATCAGCTCGCCAGCGATGGCAAGCGCGTCATCATCGCCGGGCTGGACATGGATTACCTCGGCAAACCCTTCGAGCCGATGCCGCAACTGCTCGCCATCGCTGAGGACGTGACCAAGACGCGCGCCGTCTGCGTCGTCTGCGGCGGCAGCGCCACTTACACTCAGCGCCTGATTGCCAGCACGGCCCGCGTCGTCGTCGGCGCTGCCGGAGCCTATGAAGCCCGCTGCCGCAAATGCTTTGATCCTTACCTCGCAGCAGAACACGAAGGACATGAAGAACTGGCCGCAACCGGTGATTGAAAGGAGCTTCACCCTATGACTGTCGAACGCCCGATGGAACACGATCTGCTCCACGATTTTCTGCGTGTGGTCGAGGCCGCCGCGATTGACGCCGCCCGCACGATGGGCAAGGGCGACCGCAAGTATTCCGATCACGTCGCCGTTGAAAAGATGCGCGCCGTGATGGATACGATCCCGATGGACGGAACCATCGTCATCGGCGAAGGCGAACGCGACGAAGCCCCGATGCTCTACATCGGTGAGCGCGTCGGCATGGGCGGGCACGACGGTAATCAGCGCCATTATCCCGAAGTTGACATCGCCGTTGATCCGCTTGAAGGCACGAACCTGTGTGCGACCGGTTCGGCCAACGCCATCGCCGTACTCGCTGCGGCGGAACGTGGCGGCCTGGTCAACGCGCCCGACACTTATATGCAGAAGATCGTCGTCGGCCCTTCGGTCAAGGGCGCAGTGGACATTGACGCGCCGGTCAAAGACAACCTCCGGGCCATTGCCAAACGCCTCAACCGCGAAGTCAGCGACCTGACGGTGGTCGTGCTTGATCGCCCGCGCCACACAAAGCTGATGGCCGACATTCGTGAAGCCGGAGCGCGGATTCGCCTGATCAGTGACGGCGATTTGTCAGCCGGCATTTCAGCCGCCGTCGCCGGTTCGGGCGTACACGCGCTGATGGGCATTGGCGGCGCGCCCGAAGGCGTGATTACTGCCGCTGCGATGAAGTGTCTGAACGGCGAAATCCAGGCGCGCTTTATGCTCCGCGACGATCTTGACCAGGCCGAAGACCGCGCCAAGATTGCCGAAGACCTGGCCGACCGCATGAAAGAGATGGGCATCAGCGACCCGCGCCGCGTCTTTGACACCAACGAACTCGCGCCTGGCAAAAAGATCATCTTCGCCGCGTGCGGCGTCACCGACGGCACGATCCTGCGCGGCGTGCGTTTCTTTGGCAGCGGCAAACGTACCCATTCGCTGATTATGACGACCGAAACCCGCCACGTCCGGTTCGTTGACACCGTTCACATCGAAGGCGGGCCGGATGTGTTCATCAGATTCGACAGGTAATTCAGCAGGCATGTTCAGTCATTCAACCGCCGCGCGAATGGTTTACGTCAGCACGCTGCTCGCCGTGCTGATCTGGCTGGCGTTGATTGTGGCCGCGCCGCTGCTCGTGAGCCGGGAGCATTACTTTTCATCGCTCGTGATTTACCGCAGCTTTTCGGCGGTCTGTCATCAGATGCCGGAACGGTCGTTTGAATTGTTCGGCTATCCGCTCGCGGTCTGTGCGCGCTGCACCGGGATTTATGCCGGCTTCCTGCTCGGACTTTTCATTTATCCGCTGGCGCGGCGGCTTGATGATGACACGCTGCCTGAGCGCAGGTGGCTGCTGCTGGCGGCGGCGCCGATGCTGCTTGATTTTGCAGGCAACGCGGTCGGACTGTTCACCAACAGCTTCACGTCACGCACCATCACCGGACTGATCGCCGGCGCAGCGACAGCTTTTTACATCCTGCCCGGACTGGTCGCCGCAAGTTCACAATTCCTGCACAAGCGGGCGGCGGCTCGCGCACGCGCTTTCTCAATCGCAAACTGACAGGAGAAAAATTCAGCATGCCTGAAGTTGACAAAAAACAACCTGCCCTGATCGGCGGCCTGATTGTTGGAGTGTTGTCATCGCTGCCGGTGGTCAATATTGGCAATTACTGCTGCTGCCTGTGGGCGCTGCTGGGCGGCGCGCTTGCGGCCAAACTGCTGATTGATCGCTCGCCGCAACCG
>CAYWDW010000745.1:0-3127 GCA_964457105.1 uncultured Heliobacteriaceae bacterium | reverse complement strand
ACGGTCTATGCGTCCTTCGAGTCAACCAACCCGGACGTGGCGACCTGCTCGCTGGATGGATTGGGGGCAGCGCAGGCGCCGGGGACGACCAGCATCAATGCCGCTTACGACACGGCGGGCATCTGGACGCTGGACGCTTACGGCGCGGATTGCACGTGGGAACCTTTCTCAACCAGCAGTTCGGCGGGTTGCACAGTCCTGAAACCTACATTCACAATAGAAAGTGTGACCTTCGATCCTAAGGCGATAAACGCAGTTAACGGGGCATCAACGATAACAGTCAGTGTTTCTGCCTCGGAAAACCAGGGAAACACCTACGCCAGAATCAACCTCGTCAAACTTACAACAGCGGCCAATCTGACAGGCGCTGATACATCTGCCAACACAGATGTATTTTTGATTGGTGGCGGGTTAAAAACAGTTACGTTTACCGTCATGGCGGTCCAAAACACTTACACCGGTCCTGTCGAGTTCAGAATTTACATCGTTGATGTCGTAAGAAATGGGCAAAGCATTTTCAATGACGTCACAGTCAGGCCTGCTGATGGAAAGAAAACAGAGGCACCCGAAACCCTGACACTCATCCCATGAACAAGACGGATATTTTGCCATGAGCAATCGGTAGCAACCTCTTTTCCGCTACTGCCGATTGCTCATCAAATATCAAGTTCCAAGGAGAATGATTTATGCAGACATTTACCAAAAACAGCCTGGTGATCCTGATTCTGGCCTCACTAATCTTCATGGCAGGATGGAAAACTTCTCGATCAACTGGCAATCAATGGGAATACAAAACCCTGTATTACAAAGGAAGTCACAACATTGATGAGATAAATAAACTTGGCGCTGAGGGTTGGGAACTTGTTTGCGCAGCTTTGACCACAGACTCAATCGGCTCTACTCAGGAAAGACTCTATTTCAGGCGTGCCCGGTGAACTAACAAAAATGCGGTTGCGGCAACAGGGATGGTTGTGCCGCAACCACTTCGATCACTGTTCATCGGCGACACGCAGCAGTTCCTTGCCCAGGAGCAGGATATCAACTGCTACAATGCGGCAACTGCCTGGCATACTATCAGTAACGGGATAGTATTCAGTTCTGACACCCCCTAAGCAGTGATCATGGATCAGGTTTCAGTTGCGTGTATGTTGAGCGATGACTGAAGTCGTTAGTCTCTCAATCATCCGGTCAGGTGCGCCGGACGCGGCGCGCCCTGCAATTTCACCGGCAGGCGCGGCGCGCAGCAGAACCGGATCAGGCGTTCACGGTCGCGCTGTAATTCAGGTTGTTCGCGCAGCCACACGCAAATTTCCCGGAAGATGCGCAGCGCGTGCGCGTCTTCCGGTTCGATGATGCGGTAGTGCATCCACTTGCCCTCGCGGCGCGCTGCGACAATGCCGGCATTGCGCAGATAAGCCAGATGCCGCGAAATCGTCGGCTGCGGTGCCTGCAGCACCTCGACAAAAAAGCAGACGCACACCTCGCCATCAAGCATCAGGCCGAGCAGCCGCAGCCGCGTCCGGTCTGACAACGCCAGAAAAAATTTCTCAGCCTCGAAACCGTTCTTTTTTCTCATCGCGGAAAAATTCTACCACAGAACACATATTTGCATTGACAGATATGTTCGGCGCGCCTATGCTGCACGTCACATTCGCATTGGCGAATGTGAAAAACAACAACCGAAGAGGAGAGAGAACCGATGAGCAGTGAAACCGCAACCGCCGTCCAGGCGCTCAAGGCGCACATTTCAATCAACGTCAGCAACATTGAACGCAGCATCAAATTTTACCGGCAGATGCTCGGCATTGATCCGCTCAAGGTCAGAACGGGTTATGCCAAATTCGATGTGCAGAACCCGCCGCTCAACCTGGCGCTGAACGAAGCGCCGGTGAGCGAGGGCAGGCTTTCGCGCCTGTCACATCTGGGCATTCAGGTCGCTTCGACCGCCGACGTGCTGGCCACAAAGCGGCGCTGGGATGAGGCCGGGCTGACCACGCGCGATGAAATGCAGACAACCTGTTGTTACGCCATCCAGGACAAGACCTGGGTGCGCGATCCTGACGGCAATGAATGGGAAGTTTTCGTCGTGTTGCAGGATCAGTTGCCCGAATCAGACCGGCACACATCCTGCTGCGCGCCGGGTGATGCCAGCCTCGTGCAGCTCGATGGCTGCTCAAAATAAGGAGGCCATGATGGAATCAGCAGAACAGATCAAAGCCGTGGTCAGAGAAAAATATGGTCAGCTCGCCGGACTGAAGGACGCTGCGTCCGGTGCGACTTCCTGTTGTGGCAGCAGCACGCTGACGGCCATTGGCGGCACTTTCAGCGAGGATTATGCAACCCTGCCGGGTTACAACCCCGACGCCGATCTGAACCTGGGTTGTGGCCTGCCGACGCAGTACGCGGGCATCAGGCCTGGCGATGTCGTGGTTGATCTGGGTTCCGGCGCCGGCAACGATGCCTTTGTCGCGCGGGCTGAAACCGGGGCGGCAGGCCGCGTCATCGGCGTGGACATGACCATTGAAATGATCGAACGAGCCGAACGCAACCGGGCCAAGCTCGGCTTTGAGAACGTCGAGTTCCGGCTCGGAGAGATCGAACATCTGCCGGTGGAATCAGACACCGCCAATGTTGTCATCAGCAACTGCGTGCTGAACCTGGTGCCGGACAAGGCGCAGGCTTACGCCGAGATTCATCGCATTCTCAAACCGGGCGGGCATTTCAGTATCTCGGACATTGTCACGACCGGCGAAATCCCGCCGCACCTCAGGGCGATGGCCGAAATGTATGCGGGCTGCGTCGCCGGAGCAATCGCGAAGGAAGAATACCTGCGCGTTATCGAATCAGCCGGATTCACCGCTGTTTCCGTGGTGAAGGAAAGACAGATCGTCATTCCCGCCGAACTGATTGAGCAGTTTGTCGCGGCCTCGACGCGCGAAACAGTTGAAGCCCTGCAGCAATCGCAGGCCGCAGTTTTCAGTATCACGGTGTATGGCGAAAAAGCCTGAACCGGATCAGGGAAATGACCAGAGCAACAGGCCACAGCGCGCTATCTGTGGCCTGTGCTGTTTTGCCGTTGGTCTTTACCGTCCCCCGGCAGCTTCAATTCTGGCGGAGTTGTTGATGA
>CAYWDW010000744.1:0-3133 GCA_964457105.1 uncultured Heliobacteriaceae bacterium | reverse complement strand
AACGACTCGCACCTGCTCAGCCTGATCCTGCAGCGGCTTTCAGAAACCTGCGTTCTGATTTTTTCGTTGCTGACCCGGCCTGAGGAGTGCCCTGAGTCTTTCTGTCTGATCTTTCAGAATGAGGCAGCTATGGATACCCCTTCAAGTAAGACGCAACGGGCGCGCATCTTCATCAGCTATAAACGCACCAATCCGGACGAGGCGCTGGCGCTGGAAGTCTTTCGCGCGCTCCAGTCGAAATACGATGTCTTCATTGACCAGACCATGCTGGTCGGCACGCCCTGGGCGCAGCGGATTGAGGAAGAACTGCGCCGCGCCGACTTTCTGATCACCTTTCTGTCCGAGCATTCAGTCAACAGCGAAATGGTGCTGGGCGAAATCGAAACCGCGCACCGCCTGGCGAAGGAAAGCCAGGGCAGACCGGTCATCCTGCCGGTGCGGCTGGCTTACCGCGAAGCTTTCAGGTATCCGCTCAGCGCGTTTCTCAATCCGATCAACTGGGCTTTCTGGAACAGCCCCGAAGACACGCCGCGCCTGCTTGATGAACTCAGTCGCGCCATCAACGGCGGCAGCCTGACCGGACGCGGACAGCCGACCAGGCAGGACGCTCAGCCGCCAGCAATCGCCGCCCTGCCGCAGCCGCTGCCATCGGCTCAGCCGTCGGTGCGCAAGGTCACTCTCGATCTGCCCGAAGGCACGGTTGACACGCAATCACAGTTCTATGTCGCCCGCAACACTGACGCGATTGCGCTTGAAGCGATCAAACGTCAGGGCGTGACGATCACCATCAAAGGCCCGCGACAGATGGGCAAAAGCTCGCTGCTGATTCGCACCATCAAGGCGGCGGCGAACCAGGGCAAGCGCGTGGCCTTTCTCGATTTTCAGTTGTTCGACCAGGCGGCGCTCTCGAGCGCGGATGTTTTTTTCAGGCAGTTCTGTTCGTGGATGAGCGATGAACTCGACCTTGCAGACAAGACTGAGGAATGCTGGAAGGCGCCGCTCGGCAACAGCCAGCGGTGCGCGCGCTACATCAGCCGTTATCTGCTGAAGGAACTTGACGGCCCGCTCGTGCTGGCGATGGATGAAGTCGAAAGCATCTTTGAGACTGATTACCGCACAGACTTTTTCAGCATGCTGCGAAGCTGGCATAACAGCCGCGCCACGCAGGACGCCTGGAAGCAGCTGGACCTCGCGCTCGTCACTTCGACCGAACCTTACCAGTTGATCGAAAACCTCAACCAGTCACCATTCAATGTCGGCGAAGTCATCGAAATGTGCGACTTCAACGCCGCGCAGGTGGCCGACCTCAATCAGCGACACAACGGGCCGCTCAACCAGGCGCAGCTCAACCAACTGATGGCGCTGCTCAGCGGGCATCCTTATCTTGTGCGGCGCGCTTTATACCTGGTGGCCAGCGGGCGCATCGGTGCGGCTGATCTGTTTGCCCAGGCGACGAGCGATCACGGGCCGTTCGGCGACCACCTGCGCTATCACCTGTTCCGACTCAACAATCACGAAGAACTGATTCGCGGCCTGCAACAGATCATCAGGCATCAGGCCTGCCAGAATGAGGAAGTCTTTTTCAGACTGCGCGGCGCGGGCCTCGTCCGGCGCGAAGGCCACGCTGACCTGCCGCGCTGCCAGCTTTATGCCGATTACTTCGAGGAGTACCTCCATGCCTGAAATTCAAACTCAGTCGCCTGCGTCGTCATTCGTCTTTACCACCGGCGGCACCGTGCAGGCCGGTAACGGCCTTTACCTCGCCCGGTGCGCTGACGATGAACTGCTCGCGCTCTGTCGCCGGGCGGTGTTCGCCTACATTCTGACGGCGCGGCAGCTTGGCAAATCCAGCCTCATGATGCGCACCGTTGAGCGACTGCACAGCGCAGGCATCAGAACCGCCATCATTGATCTGACCGCCATTGGCGTCAACGTGTCAGCCGATGAATGGTATCTCGGACTGCTGGCGACGCTGGAAGAACAACTGAGGCTTGAGACGGACCTTGTCGAATGGTGGCGCGCGCGCCAGCACCTCGGGCAGACGCAGCGGCTGACGATGTTTTTTGAGGAAGTGCTGCTCAGTGAAGTCAGGGAGCCGGTCGTGGTGTTTGTGGATGAAATTGACACCACGCTGAGCCTGAAATTCACCGATGATTTCTTTGCCGCGATTCGCTATTTCTACAACGCCCGCGCGCAGGATCCCGACCTGGCGCGGCTGTCGTTCGTGCTGATCGGCGTGGCCACGCCGGGCGACCTGATTAAGGATGAACAGCGCACGCCTTTTAATATCGGCCATCGGGTCGAACTGACGGACTTCACGTTTGCCGAAGCGCTGCCGCTGGCTGATGGTTTCAGGCTGCCTGCGCCTGAGGCCCGGCAACTGCTTGAATGGGTGCTGAAGTGGACCAGCGGGCATCCGTATCTGACGCAGCGCCTGTGTCGCGCGCTGGCAGCAGCAGATCGCTCGGACTGGACTGAAGCGGCGGTTGATGAAATCGTGGCCCGGACCTTTTTCGGCGAGCGCAGCGAACAGGACAACAACCTGCAATTCGTCCGCGATATGCTGACCAAACGCGCGCCGGACCGTGACGGCGTGCTGGCGGTTTACAGCGCAGTCATCAAAGGGCGCGTCCCGGTGCCTGATGAAGAACAATCACTTGTCAAATCGCACCTGAAACTGTCGGGCGTCGTGCGGCGCGAAAGTTCCGAGCTGAAATTGCGCAATGCCATTTATGGCCACGTCTTTGACCGCAAATGGATCAGCGAACATCAGCCGGTGAACTGGGCGCGCCGCCTGGTCAGAATCGGCCTGGCCATGATCAGCGTGCTGATGCTGCTGGCGATTCCCCTGGCGATCTTTGCTTTCTATCAGGCCAGTCAGGCCCAAAAAGCCTTCGGTCAAGCCGACCAGGCCCGCAAGCTCGCGGAAGACCGAAGACAACTGGCGGAAGAGCAAAAACAAATAGCCGAAGAAGCGCAGAACAGAGAACGGGAGCAGAAAGAGGCGCTGGCCCGCGATCAGGACGAGTTGCAGGCGCTGATTAATCAGTTGCAGCAGCAGTCCGGCGACGGTTACGAGCCGCTGTCCAGAAAATTGCAGCGCCTGCTCGATGCGCAGAAAAAACTCTACGAG
>CAYWDW010000743.1:0-3144 GCA_964457105.1 uncultured Heliobacteriaceae bacterium | reverse complement strand
TTGACATCACGCGCGGTTCCGGCACGGGCACAACTTCGCTGGTCTTCACTGACATTGTGGTCAATCGCAATGAAGTCAGCGGTGATCGCAATCTCACGGGGACTGGCCTGCTGGGCGGCCTGACCGGTGGTTATCCGACCGGCAAGCCGTGTGCTGATGTCTGCCCGCCGTGCCCGCCACCTTCTGGCGGTGGCGGCACACCGACGCCGACGCCGACGCCAACACCCACTCCAACTCCGACGCCCACGCCGACGCCGACGCCCATCAAGTGCGTCACGATCTGCTTCCAGTCGCCGGAGTTTTACCAGTTGAAGCTTGACTGCCTGCTGCCGCCGGAAGGCCTTCGCAGTTGCAGCGTCATCATCGGCGGATTCAACTTCAATGCGCCGGTGCTGATTGATAACAACCGCGAGATTGTGTTGCAGGTGCTCAAGGGGGGCCGGTCATTCGGCGGGCCGCAGACGCCGCTTGAATACTTCAATCAGCATTACGTCGCGGCACAGATCAGTATGTGCCTCAAAGGCTGGCGGTATGACGCGCTGTGGAGCGGCCTGAGCTGTTATGGCAAGACCATTCCGGTCACACATCTCAGCAATGGCGTCACCCTGTCGAGCGACAGCATGATGAAGGATCTGTTCATGCAGGCGCTCGCCGCCGTCAAGGAAGACCGCACTGCCGACCTGGTGAAGATTGGCCGCATCTTCGAGATTCTCAACGGCCACAGCTTCTCGTCAGTGTGCAACGACTGAAACCTGACTCGGCACAGGCTCAGTCAACAACTTCAGCCCCGGCTTCTCACGCGAGAAGCCGGGGCTGTTTTATTGCCGACTGCTGGCACCGTCGTCAGCCTCAGCTTCCGGTCGAACCGAAACCGCCGCTGCCCCGCGACGTGTCGCTCAGTTCCTCAGCCCAGACGTAATCACAGACCGCGATGCGTTCGATGATGAGTTGAGCAATGCGCGCGCCAGCCTCAAAACTGACCGGTTCCGCGCCCAGGTTGACGAGCAGCACCTGCAATTCACCGCGATAACCTGCATCCACCACCCCGGCCAGCGTCTGAATGCCGTGCCGCACGGCGAGACCTGAACGCGGCGCAACGCGCCCGTAATAACCCGGCGCAATTTCAACGGCGAGGCCGGTCGGAATCAGCCGCCGCTCACCCGGCGCAAGCGTGAACGGATCAAGGCAGCACAAATCAGCGCCGGCATCAGACGGCGTGGCGCGCGCCGGCAACCGGGCATCTGCGCGCAACCTTTTGACGCTGACTGTAAAATCCGTCTGGCTCATACTCAACTCGTGATGGTGACCGGGGGTTCACTGACCACTGCCTGCTGACGCTGGCCCGCCGCTTTGCGGTCCGGCAGCCTGATGACGAACTCGCAGCCCTGCCCGGCCTCGCTGGTCACATAAGCTTCGCCGCCGTGCGCGCGCGCCAGGTGCTTCACGATGGCGAGGCCGAGGCCCGTGCCGCCCAGATCGCGTGAACGCGCCTTGTCCACGCGGTAAAACCGCTCGAAGACGCGCGGCAGATGATCGGGCGGAATGCCCGGCCCGGTGTCGCGCACGCGCAGCACGACCTGAGTTTCACCATCCGCTTCAGTCACCGTGGCCGCAGTGACGATCACCCTGCCGTCCTGGCGATTGAATTTGATCGCATTGTCCACAAGGTTCGTCAGAATCTGTTCGAGGCGGCGCTGATCGGCAGTGACACAGCAGGCTTCAGGCACCTGGTTGTGCAGGCTGACCTGCTGCTTTTCGCTGCGCGGGGCGAGGCCTCGGAACACCTCATCCACAATGTCGTGCAGCGGCAGGCGCTCAAACGTCAGCCGCACGGCGCCGGATTCAATCGTGGAGAGTTCGGAAATATCGTTGACGAGGTTGCGCATGCGTTCGGCGTTGCGCTGGATCGTGGTCAGAAAGCGCAGCGCATTGTCAGCATCGTCAATGCCGCCATCGAGCAGCGTTTCAGTGTAGGCCGCAATCGAGGCGAGCGGCGTGCGCAGTTCGTGGCTGACGCTGGTCAGAAATTCCTGGCGAATGCGTTCGAGCTTTTCAAGCTGCGTGAGGTCAATGAAGACGCCCACCACGCCGTCAATCTGTGCGCCATCGAGCCGCAGCGGAGCCGTGTGCAGACGCAGCACGCGGCGATTGAGTCCGCGCAGCAGCTCCACGCGGGCTTCGGCGCGCTGGCCGCTCGTCATCACCCTGGTGAAAGCTTCGCGCGTCTGCGCTTCGGCCTGATGATTGATGCTGATGTCAGTGAGCCGCATCACCGTCCGCTGCCCCAGGCCGAGCAGCCGCCGCGCGGCATCATTGATAAGCAGCACGCGTTCAGTGTGGTCAATGATAACGAGGCCTTCGTCAACCGAAGCCAGCACCGATTGCAGCAGGTTGTTGCCGCGCTCGGTGGCGGCAAGGGCTTCGCGCAGGCGTTCATTGCCGTGCCGCTGTTCTTCCAGCAGCCGCGTCAGCCGGCGCAGCACGTAACGCGCCGTCACGGCAGCAATCAGCCCGACCACCAGCGTTGAGACGAGCTGCGAAGTGGTCCGGCTCATCCCCGGAAACAGCCGCGTCCTCGCCCCTTCATAAGCGGCAAAGACGACGACCATGACCGCCGTCGCCACGATGATTTGTCGCGTTTCTCGCATAGTTGAGACTCAGGCCGTCTGTTCGTCACTGCCGCGCTGAGCCGGGCTGCGAAAGCGATACCCGATGCCGATCATCGTTTCAATGCAGCCGCCGCAGTGGCCCAGTTTTTTGCGCAGGCCGCTGATGTGAACGTCCAGCGTGCGCGCTTCGCCGTAATATTCCAGGCCCCAGACCCGATCCAGCAGTTGTTCGCGCGGCACGACACGCCCCGGCTGCCGCGAGAGAATCGAGAGCAGCGCGAATTCCTTGCGCGTCAGCCTGACCGGTGCGCCCGCGCACGTCACGGTGAAACCGGCGTAATCAATGCGCAGACAGCCGTCATCGTAACCGCCCGGCGCGCCCGCGTCGTGGCCGGCCCGCCTGAGCGCGGCGCGCACCCGCGCGACGAGTTCGCGCACGCTGAAAGGTTTGGTGAGGTAATCATCCGCACCAAGCTCAAGCTGCGGATCGCTGAGCTGGAATTTCGCGCCCAATTGCGCCGGACGCCCAAAGCCG
>CAYWDW010000742.1:0-3144 GCA_964457105.1 uncultured Heliobacteriaceae bacterium | reverse complement strand
ATTTTCCTTTCCTCAATGTTCCTTTGAAAGACCAGGCCGGGATCACCCACAGCCGAGAATGAACAGCCCCTGACCCTCGCCGGGGCGCGGCTTGTGTTACCGTGCTGTCTCGGCTATAAAAAGCTCCGGTCGTAAAACTTTGAATCCTTCTGAAATTAACCGCAGCCGCAGGCCCGTTGAGATTCCTGCCCCGTCCGCGATGAGAGTTCGGCTGTGGTCACAATGACGTTTGATGAAACAGCGAGTAGTGATTATTGGTGGCGGCCCGGCGGGTTTGACGGCGGGTTATCTGCTGGCGAAACAGGGTGTGCCGGTGCAGGTGCTGGAAGCCGATCCGCGCTATGTTGGCGGCTTGTCGCGCACGGCGCAATACAAGGGTTTTCATTTCGACATTGGCGGTCATCGTTTCTTCTCGAAATCAAAAGCCGTTGAGGATTTGTGGACTGAACTGCTGCCGCACGACATGCTGGACCGCCCGCGTTCATCGCGGATCTATTATCGCGGCAGATTCTTTTCCTATCCGCTGCGCGCGGCTGATGCGCTCGCCAAACTGGGCGTGATTGAATCGGCGCGGTGCGTGGCGTCTTACCTGTGGGCGAAGCTCCTGCCGGCGCCGCAGCCGCGCAATTTCGAGGACTGGGTTTCCAGGCAGTTCGGGCGGCGGCTCTTCAGCATCTTTTTCAAAACCTACACTGAAAAAGTCTGGGGCATGGATTGCCGCGAGATTTCAGCCGACTGGGCGGCGCAGCGCATCAAGGGGCTGTCGCTGGGCAAGGCGATCATTCAATCGCTCGGATTGCGTCGCAACAAAGGGCGCGGCGATCAGGTCATCAAGACGTTGATTGATTCGTTTCGATACCCGCGCAAAGGGCCGGGGATGATGTGGGAAAGGGCCGCCCGCCTGATCGAACAGATGAACGGCGAAGTGCTGATGGGCCGCAAAGTCACGGCGCTGGAATTTGACCGCGCGGCCCGCGTCTGGCGCGTCACGATGCAGGACGGCGACGGCAGACAATCAACCGTCGAAGCCGCGCACGTCATTTCGTCAGCGCCGCTGCGCGAACTGATCAGTGGCATCACGCCGCCGCTCAGTCAGCAGGCCCGCGACGCGGCAACGGCGCTCAGGTATCGTGACTTTGTGATGGTCGCGCTGATTCTGAAGGATCGGCAGTTATTCGCTGATAACTGGATTTACATTCACGATCCGGGCGTCAAAGTTGGCCGGATTCAGAACTTCAAGTCGTGGTCGCCGGAGATGGTGCCTGATCCGGCCCTGTGCTGTTACGGCCTCGAATATTTCTGCTTTGAAGGCGACGGTCTGTGGACAAGTTCAGATGAAAAGCTGATCGCCCTGGCCGCTGAAGAACTGGAAAAGCTCGGCCTCGCCGCACGGTCCGACGTGCTGGATGGCTGCGTCGTGCGCAGCCCGAAGGCCTATCCGGTTTACGACGACCATTACGCTGCCAGCGTCAGCGTGATTCGCGCTGAACTGGAACGCGACTATCCCGGATTGCATCTCGCCGGTCGCAACGGCATGCACAAATACAACAACCAGGATCACGCGATGATGACCGCTATGCTGACGGTTGAAAACATTCTGGCCGACCGGCAGCTTTACGATGTCTGGCGCGTCAACGAAGACGCCGAATATCACGAAGCCGGAACCGCCGGGGCCGCGCCTGAATTAACCGGCGAACGCCTGGTGCCGGCCAGAGTCAATGCCCCGTCACGCCCATGGCATTAAGTTAAGCGAGAGAACAAGCCGGAAGAGAGATGACGGAACAAACGGAAATAACGGAACAGACGGAAACGGAAATGGCAGGGAATAGTCAAACGTTTGTTTCGTCTGTTCCGTTATTTCCGTTTGTTCCGTCATCTCTCTTCTGCCTGACTTAATCCCATCAGAGTCAGGCATCAGACCCCGAAGATGACCGCTTCTGCTGATTCAACTCACCGCACCGCACAACGTGAACGACTGATGCTGGTGGCGGCGCTGCTGCTGCTGCCGGTGATTTATTTTCTGCCGGCAGTACTGGGGCGCACGGCGTTTGCGCACGGCGATGCGTGGATTTCAAATCTGGGCGTGCGCGTGCTGCTGGGGCGCCTGCTGGCGGCGGGGCAACTGCCGCTCTGGAATCCTTACACGTTTGGCGGCATGCCGCTGCTCGCCAATGTTTACACGGGCGCGCTCTATCCGCCGAACTGGCTGTTCGCTGTCTTTTCACCAGCGGTGGCGCTCACCGTGCTGATGGTGACGAATGCGCAACTGGCGCTGACCGGCACTTATCTTTTTGCGCGGCGCATCGGCCTGACGCGCATGGCGGCGCTGCTGGCCGGAATCATCTTTACCTTCAGCGGATTTTTCACTGGTCATCTCGATCACATTCATCGGGTGACGGCGATTGCCTGGCTGCCCTGGGTGCTGCTTTCGCTGGAGCAGCTTTACCTGAAAGCCGAATGGCGCTGGGTGGCGATTGGCGCGGCGGCGATTGCGCTGCAGCTTTTTGCGGGCGATCCGCAGATGACGCTTTACACGGCGCTGCTCGGCGCGGCTTATGCTGTTTTCATTCTGCTGGCGCGTGATGACGGCGTGAAGCACTGGCGGTTCATCGTGGCCGGAGCGCTGATGTCGTTGACCGGCGCGCTGCTCGCGCTGCCGCAACTGCTGCCTGAACTTGAGCTGATGAAGCAGGGCGAGCGCGCACATCTCAGCTATGAATACTTTGCCGCGTATTCGCTGCCGCCTTCGCATCTGGTGTCTTTGATCTTTCCGTATTTTTTCGGCGGCGCATTTCTCAAACCCTACAGCCTGCCTTACTGGGGCGCGTGGAATGAAATCATCCCGTGCGGTTATGTCGGTCTGCTCGGTCTGATGCTGATGACGGTGGCGTGGCTGAGTCGTGAACGACCGGCGCAGGTGAGGTTCTGGACGCTGGTGCTGTTGATTGCGCCCGCGCTGGCCTTTGGCAGCTACCTGCCGTTCGGCATCAATCGCTGGTTGTACGGCCTGCCGGTTTATCATCTCTTTCGCGGTTCATACCGGCACTGGCTGGAATTTACTTTTGCCGCGGCGATGCTCGCCGGGTTCGGCGTCATGAAATTGCGCGCAGTGAAGCCGACCAACGCCGCAGCCCTGGCGCGGGG
>CAYWDW010000741.1:0-3159 GCA_964457105.1 uncultured Heliobacteriaceae bacterium | reverse complement strand
ATGGTGGGCCGTCAGATGGTGCAGACGCAGTCATCGCACATTCCGCTCAAGGTCAATATCGCCGGTGTCATTCCGGTGATCTTTGCTTCGTCCGTGCTGGCCATTCCGCAGACGCTGGCAACCTTCAGCAGTTGGGGCTGGCTGAAAACACTCAACAACTGGCTGAGCGGCGGGCATCCGTTCTATGAACTGATGTTTATTATCGGCATTGTGCTGTTCTGCTTCTTCTACGTCTCGATTGTGTTCAATGCTGACGAAGTGGCAGAAAACCTGCGCAAGCAGGGAGCCTTTATTCCCGGCATCAGACCCGGCAAGCGAACGGGCGATTACCTGAATGCGATTCTGACGCGGCTGACAACGGTAGGCTCAATTTATCTGGTGGTCGTCTGTCTGATTCCGCAGTTGATGATCAGCGGTCTGCACGTGCAGGCAATTCCGGGCATCGGCGAGCCGCTGGCCAATCTGATTCAGGGCATTCCCGGTCTGAGCTGGCTGCTGACCGGTCTGGGAGTCTCTTTCTACTTCGGCGGCACCAGCCTGCTGATTGTGGTGGGCGTGGCCATGGACACGATCAGCCAGATCGAAGCGCAACTGGTGATGCGTCATTACGACGGCTTCCTCGGCCCGCGTGGTGGCCGGCTGCGCGGACGGCGCGTAGCCTGATTGAGGACCCTTCGGGCGGCCCCTGATTCCGGCAGTAACTTTATGTCAAAGGTCATTGTCATGCTGAGCGCGCCGGGAACGGGGAAGGGCACACAGGCGCGCCTGCTGGCTGAAAGGTACGGATACCCGCAGATTTCGACCGGCGATATTCTGCGGGCGATGGCCAAAGCGGACACGCCGCTGGGCCGCGAGATCAGAGAAACCCAGGCTGCCGGACACCTGGTCAGAGATGAAGTGCTGGCTGAGATTATTCTGGATCGGACGAATCAGCCTGATTGCCGGAATGGCTACATCCTGGATGGATTTCCGCGCACGCTGAATCAGGCGAGGCTGCTTGAAGAACTGGCGCTGAAGCAGGGCAATGCGATTCTGATGCTCAAGCTGATCCTGCCGCGGGCGGCGCTGATGAAGCGGCTGACCGGGCGTCGCACCTGTACCAGATGCGGCGAGATTTACAATGTCTACCTGCGCCCGACGAAGCAGGAAGGGATTTGTGATCTGTGCGGCGGCACCCTGACACAGCGCTCGGATGACAGAGAAGAGGTCGTGACGACCAGGGTTTCAGATTATGAACAAGCGACCAGGCCGCTGACCGATTACTATCAGCAGAGCGGGCGTCTGGTCAGGGTCAATGGTGATCGTCCGATTGACGGTGTACTCGCCGATTTGTGCGCGGCGATTGACGCGATGGGCGGCAAATAACTGCGGCGGAGGCCGGGAGATTTCTGAGCGAAAGTTGCTATGGTCATTCGCAAGTCACGCAGCGAGATTGCCAGGATGCGGGAGGCCGGTCTGATTGTGGCCGAGACGCTGCGGAAGCTGAGAAAGATGGTTGAGCCGGGGATTTCAACCCTGGAGCTTGACGCTTTCGCCGAAAGCAATATTCGCGCGGCCAAAGCGTGGCCGACCTTCAAAGGGTATCACGGTTTTCCGGCATCAATTTGTGCGTCAATTAACGACGAGGTTGTGCATGGCATTCCATCGGCAGCGCGCAGATTGAAGGAAGGCGACATTATCAAGCTGGATTGCGGCGCGACACTCAAAGGATACGTCGGTGATGCCGCCATTACGGTGCCGGTCGGAAAGATCTCACCTGAACTTGAAAAGCTGGTTGACGTCACGCGCGACTCCCTGTTCAAGGCCAGGGACAAGATGGTGGCCGGGAATCGCCTGCACGATGTTTCCTTTGCGGTTCAGGAATATGCTGAAGCTGAAGGGTTCTCGATTGTGCGGGATTATTGCGGTCACGGAATCGGGCAGCGTATGCACGAAGACCCGCAGGTGCCGAACTATGGCGCGCCGGGGACGGGCAAGAAGCTCAAGGAAGGCTGGGTGCTGGCCATCGAACCGATGGTGAATCTGGGGAATTACGATGTGCAGACTCTGGCCGATGGCTGGACTGTCACCACGGTGGATGGTCTGGCGTCGTGCCATTTTGAGCATACGATTGCCATTACTGATGACGGGCCGGTGGTGCTGACGGCTGATGAAAGTGGCGATTCATGTCTGTGATTTGAAGCAAAAGAGTGAGCCGCAGGGTCTCAGCTTGCAAAAGGCTGACTCCCGCTTATAATGTACGTTTTGCGTTTTCGCCCGGAAGCTGCTTATCTGATTACCGCCATATGTCGAAGGAAGATGCCATTGAAGTCAGAGCGACGGTGCTTGAGACATTGCCGAATGCAATGTTCAAGGTCGAGCTTGAAAACAAGCATCAGGTGCTGGCGCATATTTCCGGCAGAATGCGCAAGAATTTCATCAAGATTCTGCCAGGTGATCAGGTGCTGGTGGAGCTTTCGCCATATGACCTGACGCGCGGACGCATCGTTTATCGTTTCAAGTAATCGGTGATCCCGTCCGGTTAATTGTTTGACAGCCAGAGAGTGAAATTATGAAGGTCAGAGCATCAGTCAGAAAAATCTGCGACAAATGCAAGATCATCCACCGCCATGGCGTGGTGCGCATTATCTGTGTCAATCCCAAGCATAAACAGCGTCAGGGATAGTCTGCGATTTCGGATGTCAAATCTCACCCGTGAGATTCAAGTGATTTTGGGAGGAAGTTAAATGGCTCGTGTTGCCGGCGTTGATTTACCGCCACAGAAGCGCGCTCAAATCGGACTGACTTACATTTACGGGATCGGCAGATCGCGCGCGACCAGAATTCTTCAGACCTGCCAGGTTGACCTTCACAAGAAAGTGCGCGACCTGAACGAGGATGAACTCAACCGCATCCGGACCCTGATTGATCAGGAAGGCAATGTCGAAGGTGATCTGCGCAAGACGATTCAGCTCGACATCAAGCGCCTGATGGATATTGGCTGTTATCGCGGCCTGCGCCATCGCCGCGGCCTGCCGGTTCGCGGTCAGCGCACACATACCAATGCCCGCACGCGCAAAGGCCCGCGCCGCGCGACCGTGGCAAAAAAGAAAGCTCCCGGCAAGAAGTAATGAAATAGTGGCTGGTGGTCAGTGTGGTCAGCAACATCAGAGCGACGAC
>CAYWDW010000740.1:0-3165 GCA_964457105.1 uncultured Heliobacteriaceae bacterium | reverse complement strand
CCACAGATGAAGCTGATTGTGCCGCGCGCCGCACTGTTCGCAGCGGCCCTGCGCACGCTCGAAGCGGATGCGCCGGCTGATCTCCTTCCAGTCCGGCGCGTAGAGTTTCCGGTTTTCAGGTTTGATCGGCATTGGCTTCCTGCAGCAGTTGCGCAGCTCTGGCCCTGACCGGCGGGACTTCCGTTGCCGTCAGCGTGCCATGTGCAGCTTCCCACTCGATGCTGAAATCCAGCAGCCTGCCGGTGTTCCGATGGATTTGCAGCATCCGCCGGGCCAGCGCCTCACGGCGGTCTGGTTTGTGCTGCGCCCGGTCGCGGCGGCGCTGCTCCTGCTCAGCGCGCCAGCGTTCTTCAGCAACCCGTTCGGCTTCCCGATCGGGCCGCTCAGTTGCGGGCGGTTCACTTGTCGCCTGCACCTGCGCAGCCTGATCGGGCGGACGGAGCAGTCCGTCGCGCCAGGCCAGCCGGTAATTTTCCGCCGCCGACACGCGCGCCATCTTTGGCAGCAGCCTGTTTTCCAGCCGCCGCCGCGGTTCGAAATCCTGAAGCTCCAGCCGCGCCAGTTCCTGCACCCTCGGAATCCACACTGCCGGTGGTTTTTCTGTCTGCGCTGACAACACTGGCGCAGCAACCGGGGCCGCGTCTGCTTCTTCCGCCGCAAAGAAGCAGGTCATCCGGCCTGCTTTTCTCTGTCTGCCACAATCCACACAATGACTTTGAAAACTGCGCCGCCGAAGGTATAAGCTTCCGCCAATCACACAGAGTCCGGTTTTTGGCGAGGCCTTCAGACAGGAGGGAATGCCGATGGGAAGCGTCATCTTCGTGCATGGCACAGGCGTGCGTGCGGAGTCTTACGAACAGTCTTTCCAGACCATCGAAAAATCACTGGCCGCGATGCTGCCCGGCTGGCAGCCGGTGCGCTGTTACTGGGGCGAGCCGTATGGCGCGCAACTGCATCAGCACGGCGATTCGATTCCGACTTACGCGACGACGCGGGCCGTGGGTGAAACGGTCAGCGAGGAGGATGAGGCGCTGGCGCTGTGGGAAATGCTTTACCAGGATCCCTGGTATGAACTGCGGCTGCTTGCGGCGACCGGGGCCGCGCCTGGCGATGAACTCGCGCCCGGTGAAACGCCGCCCTGGCAGCAGGTGCAGGAGCGCATCGAACAGTTTCAGCCCGATCAGGCGCTGCGCGCGCTGCTTGCACAGAACGGCCTCGCCGATTTCATCTCGGACGCCCTGACTCAACTCACCAGCGACGGAATCTTTGCCGAAGCCATTCAGCGCGCAGCCGATGACGCGATGCAGGTCGCCATCATTGCCCGCGCACTGACGGCAGAGCTGATCGTGCTGGGCCAGGCGCAGGGCGTGCCGCCGGTGAGCGGTGACGTGCGGGATGAAATCGTCGGGCATCTGGTCGCACAACTCGGCGGCAGTTCGCGTTCGATCTTTGGCTGGGTGAGCAATCCGCTCAAAGGGCTGGCGCTGCGTGTGGCGACGCGCCAGTTTGAGCGCAAACGCGGCGCGCTCAGTGATACAGCGGCTCCGGTCGCGGGCGACATCCTGCTTTATCAGACCAGAGGCGCAGACATCCGGGCCTTTATTCGCAGCCGCCTGACTGGTCTGCCGGAACCGGTCGTGATCCTCGCGCACAGCCTGGGCGGCATTGCGTGCGTGGACCTGCTGGTGATCGAAAAACTCCCGCACGTCAAAGCGCTGATTACTGCCGGTTCACAGGCGCCGCTGCTGTATGAAATTGACAGCCTGACCAGCCTGCGTTACGGCCAGAAGCTGCCGACACATTTTCCGCGCTGGCTCAATGTTTACGACCGGCGCGATTTGCTCAGCTATGTCGGCGGCCAGGTCTTTGCTGGCCGCGTGGAGGATTTCGAGGTGCAGAACCGTCAGCCGTTTCCGCAATCGCACAGCGCCTACTGGACGAACAAAGCCATGTGGCAGAAGATCGCCGGATTCATTGCATGATCGAAGCTGACCGCGACAACACAGTGGCTGTCGTTGTGGGCATTGAGAAATATGCTTACGGCAGCAGGTGGAACCTGAACGGCCCGGCCAGCGATGCCGTGCGTTTCGTCAGATGGCTGCGACAGCGCGGCATTGCGCCGGAACGCATTCTGCTTTTTCTTGCGCCGCTGGATGAAAATCAGGCGCTCACCGGGCAGCTTGACGTGACGGTTCACCCGGCCACCCGCGATGTGATTCAGGACGCGCTGGCGCAGCGGCTCAATGATGACGCGGCGCTGGCGGGCGACCTGCTGTGGCTGTTCTGGGGCGGGCACGGCCTGATGGAAGCCGATCAGAAACGGCGGCTCTTTTTTGCGAATGCGACCGATCAGAACAAGCTGGTGCTCGATGTTGATTCGCTGTGGCAGATGCTGCGGTCCAAGGATCGCAAACGCCGCTTCAAATATCAGGTCGGCATGCTGGATGTCTGCGCAAATTACTTTGAGGAGATGCGCCACAAACTCAGCCTCGCTGAGGCCGGATTCTCAGCCGGTGAAACGGACAGCGCCGTGAAGCAGTTTGTGATGTATGCCGCTGCCGCTGGTGAAAAGGCAAAGAACGAAGACCTGCGCCGCACGGGCGCGTTCTCTGAAGTCGTGCTGGACCTGCTCGAACACAGCGCGCCACACGAGTGGCCGCCTGATCTGATCGCGCTGACCGCAGAGGTCAAAGCGCGTTTCGAGCAGCAGCGCAGGGAACGCCGCGTGAGTCAGACGCCGGTCTTTTTTCAGTGGCAGGACTGGACGGGCAGCAGCGGCGCGGTGGGCGATTTCAGGGCGGGTTATGAACGGCTCTCAGAAGTCAGCACGGCGCGGGCGATGCTGACAGATGCTGAGATCACGACGCGGGAACTGCGGCAGCTTTACCTGCGCTCGGCCCCGGTGTGGCAGCGCGCTCCCGAAGTCGGCAATCTGGATCAGATGCTCGAACGACTGTGGGAGATGATGCCGCGCGATGAGAATGCCCTGTCGCCGCTCTTTGAATTTGTCGAGCGGGTGGCGCACCGGCTGCAGGATCAGGCGCTGTCAGAACAAGTCTTTGCTGAGGTGCGACGCAGGGGCGTCACGCGCAATCAGCTTGCCGACCTGCCTGACGAACTCATAAACACGGCTCGCGCCCAGTTTGCCCTGACGCCTGACCGCAA
>CAYWDW010000739.1:0-3169 GCA_964457105.1 uncultured Heliobacteriaceae bacterium | reverse complement strand
CGGAACAGCCTGATTTACGGAGTGTCCCAATGCTGCCTGTTTCGATCTGGCTGGCTCAATAATCCGCGACCTGCAACTGATGCGTCTTGCTTACTTCAGTCCGCTTCCTCCGGGTAAATCGGGGATTGCTGATTACAGCGCCGAACTGCTGCCGCTGCTGGCGCGCGGGGCTGATGTCTCAGTCTTTGTCGAGCACGCTTCGGAACTGAAGGCGAATCAGGGCCGCAGGGATTATGCGGTTTATGATGTCGTACATTTCGATGGCATTCACCGGCAGCAGCCGTTTGACCTCTGCCTGTATCACCAGGGCAACAATCCGCATCACGAATACATTTATGAACGCGCCCTGACGGTGCCGGGGCTGCTTGCGCTGCACGAACACTGTCAGCATCACCTGATTGCGTGGAAGACGCTGGGGCGCGAGGATGAAGCGGGTTATCGTGAGGAGATGTTTCATGCCTACGGGCGGCGCGGCGGGCGGCTCGCTGACATGCGCGCAAGCGGCGTGGGCAGCGATTATCAGCAGTTCCTGCTGCCGCTCAACCGGCGTCTGCTTGAAAGCAGTCTGGGCGTGATCGTGCATAACGATTATGCCGCTTCGCAGCTCGAAGCGCCTTCGGATGGTCGTCAGCTTCCGGTGGCCGTCATCCCGCATCACCTTTCACCGAAAGTTTACGAGCTTGACGAGATGGACGCGGCGGAATGTCGCCGTGAATTACGGCTGCCCGAAGACCGCTGGATCGTGGCGACGTTTGGTTTCGTCACGCAGTCAAAGCGCCTGCCGTCGCTGCTGCGCGCCTTCAAAAAGCTGCTGGCGGTAATGCCGCAGGCGCTGTGCGTGATTGTGGGCGAAGATCACTGGCGATGGAGCGTCGCGCCGCTGATTGAAGAGCTTGAGTTGCAGGAAAGCGTGCGGCTGACCGGTTACACGAAAGAGCAGGATTTCTTTCGCTATCTGAAAGCGGTTGATGCGGTCGTCAATTTGCGTTACCCGACCGCCGGTGAAACGTCGGGCACGCTGATTCGCGCGCTGGGGGCGGGCAAGCCGGTGATCGTTTCTGACTTCGGACAGTTCGGTGAACTGCCCGATGAAATCTGCCTGAAGGTGTCGCCGGGCGAGGATGAAGAGAAAGAGTTGTCGGCGCAGTTGCGCAAGCTGGCTTATCGTCCGACGCTGCGCGAAACGCTGAGCCGCAATGCGCAAAGCTGGATTCGCCGCGAAAACGACATCAGCCGCTGTGCCGCGCGTTACCTGGAATTTGCCGAATATGTGCTGTCAGCGCGTCAGTCAGGCGCGTCAGTGCTGCACTTTCCGATCAAATCAGAAGACCAGGAAACCCGCATTATCGAACGCAAAAGTGACGCTCCGGCGGGCATCACGCCCGACGCTGACGAAGCGATTGATTACGTCGCGGGATTTTTTACGGCTGATCCGCACGCGAGCGGTTATCTGAGGCTGCACCGTCGCCGCATCCTTGAAACCATCAGCCTGATTCCCGCAGGCACGGGCGCCGAGCGACTGCTGGAACTGAGCAGCTACCTGCATATGGCGCCGCTCGTCCGGCGCTACGGCAATTATGCCGACATTGCGCTGACCGGATGGTGGGAAGGCGAAACCAGGGAGATCATTCAGCGCGTCACGCATGCGGTGACAGGCGAGCAACTGAGCTTTCCGATGCAGAACGTGGACGCCGAGCGCGACCGCTTCCCGTATCCTGACGGTTACTTCGATGTCGCCTTGTGCTGCGAAATCATCGAACACCTGACCGCAGACCCGCTGCACATGCTGATTGAACTCAACCGCGTGCTGAAATGGGGCGGGCTGGTGATTGTGACCACGCCGAATATTTCCAGCGCCTTCAGCCTCGGCAAGGCGCTCGCGGGCAACAGCCCTTACGTCTACGGCGAGTACAATCTGAAAAGCCGCGCCGACCGGCACAGCCGCGAATACACGCCGAACGATGTCAGAATCGCGCTCGAAGCGGCAGGCTTCGAGGTTGAGCGGCTTGAGACCAAAGACCTGTGGTGTCAGACCGATGAACCGTTTGTGGACTGGCTGGTCAGGACTACGGGCGTGCCGCGAGAGATGCGCGGCGATAACATTTTTGCGGTTGGCCGCAAGGCCAGCACACAGCTCGAACGTTACCCGGACGGGCTGTACGATTGAAGGAATTCGGCAGTCGGAAGTCGGTAGTCGGGAGAAAGAGAGGCCGCAGGCTCGCTGCTATCTGTCATCTGTCATCTGCCATCTCGTTTCCGACTACCGACTTCCGACTACCGACTTCCGAATTCCGCTTTTCCCAAATGATTTCCGTTCAGAACGTCGCCAAACTTTATCGCATTTACGATCAGCCTTCGGGGCGGCTGAAGGAGATTCTGCTGCGTGGGCGGCGCAAATATCACCGCGATTTCTGGGCCTTGCAGGATGTCAGCCTGGAAGTGCAGACGGGCGAAACCGTCGGCGTCATCGGGCGCAACGGGGCGGGGAAGTCAACACTGCTGCAGATCATTGCCGGGATTCTGAAACCGACTCGCGGCGATGTGCGGGTTGAGGGGCGTGTGACGGCGCTGCTTGAACTCGGCAGCGGGTTCAACCCTGAATACACAGGGCGCGAAAACATTGTGCTGTCGGGGCAGATTCTCGGCTTCAGCGAAGCTGAGATGAAACGGCGGATGGACGTGATCGTGCAGTTTGCGGAACTGGAAGCATTCGTTGATCAGCCGGTCAAAACCTATTCGACCGGGATGCTGATGCGGCTGGCCTTTGCGGCGGCAATTCACGTTGACCCGGATGTGCTGATTGTGGACGAAGCGTTGTCGGTAGGCGACGTTTACTTTCAGCGCAAATCGCTCGACCGGGTGGAGCATTTCAGAAAGTCGGGCAAAACGGTGCTTTTTGTTTCGCACGATCCGGCGCTGGTGCAGCGGTTCTGTGACAAGGCGCTGTGGCTGGAAGGCGGCAAAGCGCAAATGTACGGCCCGGCGCGCGAAGTGGTCACGCGCTACCAGGCCTTCTGTCAGCGGCTCGAAAGTGAACGGTTGCGCTCGGTCGGTCAGACCGGCGGTCAGGTCGGCAGCCTGAGTACGCAGGAATACGAAGACATTCTGAGCTATCTGAAACTGGTCGGCTCGCGTTGGGGCAGCGGGCAGATCAGCTTCACGGGGCTGG
>CAYWDW010000738.1:0-3174 GCA_964457105.1 uncultured Heliobacteriaceae bacterium | reverse complement strand
CTTCGTGTTCGAAGATTGCGGCCACGCTGTTCAGGCGTGACCAGTGGGGCGACGAACTCTGATAATAGACCGCGCCCCGAAAGCTGACGCCGCCATCCGGCCTCGGCGTCCCGACTCCCTGCCCGGTCCACGTCGCCAGATCGCCCGCCCGGCTCATGACGATGCCCTGGCCTTCGCCATACAGCGTCCCGTCGGGCCGCGCTACGGCCCAGTAAGTTTCTGTATTGGTCGCTTTGATGCCGAGCAGCGTCAGTTCCGTCTGCGCACTGGTTTCCATCTTCAGGCTGCCCTGCGGGTTTGGCAGCACTCTGCGTGATGTCACCTTCCCGGTCTCTTCGCCGATTTTTTCGCCTTGCATAAAGCTCCTCCTTGTTACTGGAACTGCCTGGTTGAGAAAGAAAAGGTTCACGGGTGCAGATGAAAAACCTTGCTGATGATTTTCCATTTGCCTTCGACCTTGAGCAGCGTAAAGAGATCGGTGAAACGATGGCCTGACCAGTTCTCAAGTTCCAGCCGCACGGTGGCGACAGTGGCATTGAGATCAGTGCTGGCAATCCACGACTGCAGCTCTGTGGCCGCCGGGTTTTCGTCAACCCAGTCGTAAAGCACCTGAATCGGCCCGGCAATCAGATCGGGGCCAAGATAGCCGTGAATCGTGGCGTTGGCGTGAAAGGCCGGTTTCATCTCGTCGCTGCGGCCTGACCTGCCGCCGTTGACGTAAGCCTGAATGGTACTGGCAATCGCTTCGTAATCGCTCAGCTCAGTTGTCTTGTCACTCATAAGGTCTCCTCGTTTGGGTGATGCAGTGTTGCTGATTGATGGGGTGAGGACTGTTGTCGGTTACTGCCCCGGCGCGCGATAACTCACGCTCATTTTCGCCGCCGCGTCAATTTCTTCGGCGGTCAGCAGCGGCGTCACTTTGATGGCGACGGCGCCTGCGGCATTGACGAATAACGAAAGCGCCGCTGCGGTGACGTTGTCCGGGACCTCAACGATCACGAAAATATCCGTTTTGCCGAAAGCGAAGTAACTCGCTTCGACCTTGCCGCCAACCGAAGCCAGCAGCGCTTCGACTGCCGCGCGACGACTGGAACCGCCTTCCTTAAGCAGTCCGTTGAGACTGTCGGCGGTGTAGTTGCCCTGAATCAGATACTTTGGCATGACAGTTTCCTCCCTGAAGGTTTGAGTCGTGGTGAATCGAGCGGCGCTGACTGTTACGACCATTCAACGCCGCCCTGATAACGGAGTGGTTACTGGAGCGGCGGCCCCAGCACGATCTCCCGCGCCAGTCGGTCGGCCAGCACTTCCCGAATAGCCAGCCGTTCACGATAGCCCTGCCGCTGCTTTTCATCGTCGCCGATGATCTTTTGCAGCAAAGCGTCACCCTTCTCCAGATTCTTCTCGTAAGTGGCCAGGTCTTTGTATTCCGTCAGCAGCATCAGGTTCCAGTCCCCCGAGCCGTGCGCTTCGGTTTGCAGGACCTTGTAGGAGAGGATTTGCCCGTCCTTTTTCAACGATTCCTGCTCGCGCTTCCAATCGCCAGCGACATAGGTGAGGTAGGCTGTTTCCATGCCTGGCTTCATGCGGATAAAGCCGATGCTCCAGACCGAGCCGTTGCGATATGGACGATTGACCTGGGCAAAAACGACGATGCTCACCGTCAGCACCAGGGCGATGAGCGAGCCGACAAGGACGCGATTGAGTTTCATGGAAATTCTCCTTCTTTGTTCGGGGTTGCTCTTCGGTAGTCAATGGCGCGCGGCTGTCGCAACCACTCACAGTCGCCGTCCGAAGGTTGTCAGCCGCGCGTGAGCACGATGTCCCAGGTGACAATCAATGAATCCGGCTCCATTCCTTCACCGGCTGGTTCGACGCTGGCAATCAGCGTTGACTGCCAGGCTCCGGCGCTTTGCAACAAACGGTCTTTGGCATTGAGCGCCTCGTTGGGAAAATACATCTGCGTGACGAGCGCTTCGTGACGGCCCGTCACGTAATAGTGAATGTGCGGCGGACGAAACCAGTCACCAGCGCCTGTCGGATAGGCGCTCGGCTTGATTGTCTTGAACCGAAAACGGCCTTTCGCATCCGTCACCTGGACGCCGTAGCCCTGAAAGTTCGGATCAAGCGGCGCATCGTTGGTGTCGTTGATGTGCGCATAGCGCCCGTGCGTATTGGCCTGCCAGATTTCGAGTTTGACGCCCTCCAGCGGGCGGCCCTGCGGATTCACGACGCGGCCCGTCAGATGAATGATCTGCCCTTTGGCCGTGCCGCGCCGCCCGCGCAGATGCGTCAGGTCGGCGTCACGATCAAGCGGTTTCGTGACGGGATAGAACGGGCCAAGCGCCTGCTCTGCGGTCTCCCGCAGATGTTCCTGCGCAAGCAACGGAGAGAATTCACCACTGGCGACCAGCCCGCCGAAAGCTGAAGACAGGGCCAGAAAACGACGACGTGAAAGTTCGTTTGCAATGTTCATAGCGTCTCCTGTTTATTGAGTGACCAGCGTGGTCTGATCGGACACGATCTGCCACTGGCCATTTCGTTTCGCATAGACTGTGGTGTAAAGGTACGCGCCATCGAATGGCTTGCCTTTGGTCGTGCTTTTCTCGATCCAGCGTCCGTTGACGATGGCGGTGTCGCCATAGAGTCGGACTTTGACATCCTCGCTGCGGCCCGTTTCATATTTCTTTGTGCCCGCTTTGGCGTCGGCGAGTTCCTGCGCTTTGGTTGCGAGTTTGCCGCCTGTTTCCGTGCCGACGAAATCATCGGCCAGCAGCCGTTCCATCGCGGCGGCGTCCTGATGCAGGATCGCGTTGTCGTATTCGAGATTGAGGCGACGGATTTCCTGCTCGGTATTTGCGCTCGTTTCGGTCGCGGCGGCCACGGGCGCGACTGTGGCTTTCTGTTCGCTCGCCGCGCAGGATGAAAAAACCTGTGCCATGGCACACAGGGCCAGAATCATCAGCATTCGTTTCATAATTGGTCTCCTTCGTTATCATGCTACGGGTTGATCAGAAGCGTGGATTTTCGCCCGCGCTCGCCTTCTGACTGGTAAAGCGCAGGACGCCCTCAGTCTCCCTCACGCGCTGTCATAAAAATTTATGTGTGGAGTGCGGCGAGTCCTGATACCGCTGGCAAACTCACCGCTGATTCCCCAAACCGTGATAAGTTAGCGTC
>CAYWDW010000737.1:0-3175 GCA_964457105.1 uncultured Heliobacteriaceae bacterium | reverse complement strand
CAGGACGTGAATCAGCGAACTGACCATGCCGCCAAGAACGGGCGTGGCGAGCGGTTTCATCACTTCTGATCCGGCGCGCGCGCTCCACATAATCGGCAGCAGGCTGGCGACGATGGTTGAAACGGTCATCACTTTCGGACGCAGCCGCAGCAATGCACCTTCGGTCACGGCATTCATCAGATCGCTGCGCGTCATGACTTTGCCCGCCGCAGCTTTCTCCAGTCGTTTGCGGGCGACGGCTTCTTCCAGATAAATCACCATCACCACGCCCGTCTGCACCGCCGTGCCGAAAAGCGCGATGAACCCGACCCAGACCGCCACCGAAAAGTTATAGCCCATCGCATAGAGCAGGTAGACGCCGCCCGTCAGCGCAAACGGCACGGCCAGCAGAACGTGCGCCGCTTCAAGCGCCGAGTGATAGGTCAGGTACAGCAGAATGAAAATAATGACCAGCACGATGGGCAGCACGAACTGTAACCGCTCTTTGGCGCGAAGCTGATTTTCGTACTGCCCGCTCCACTGAAAGTAATAACCTGCCGGCAGTTTGATCTGATCGTTGATGAGCTGTTTGGCTTCATCCACAAAGCTGCCGACATCGCGGCCACGCACGTTGAGCAGCACGGTCGCGCGCAGCAGCCCGTTCTCGCTCGAAATCATAAACGGCCCGCTTTCGCTGCGAATGTCGGCGAGTTGTCCGAGCGGAATCTGCTGCGGGCCGACCAGCACGCTGGCAATCTGATGCGGGTCGCTGCGGTATTGTGGCTGATAGCGCACACGCACGGGGAAGCGGCGGCGACCTTCAATCGTGACCGTCAGATTCGTTTCACCCACCGCCGTTTCAATCGCGTCCTGAACGTCACCGACCGAAACGCCGTAACGCGCGGCGGCTTCACGATTGACTTTGATGTTGAGATACGGCGCACCGGCAATCTGTTCAGGGTACACGTCGCTTGCGCCCGGAATTTTACTGATCGCTTTGGCTGCGGTCTGGGCGCGCTCTTCGAGCGTCTTCAGATCGTTGCCGAAAATTTTCAGGCCGACCTGCGAACGAATGCCGGTCGAGAGCATATCAATGCGATTGCGAATCGGCTGCGTCCAGATGTTCGTCACGCCAGGCATACTGACCGCCGCATCAAGTTCATTGACCAGTCGTTCCTGGGTCATTCCGGGCCGCCACTGTTCGTGCGGCTTCAGGTGAATGACGGTTTCGATCATGTTGATCGGCGACGGGTCGGTTGAGGTTTCAGCGCGGCCCGGCTTGCCAACGGCCCACGCCACTTCAGGAAAGCTGCGGATGATTTCATCCTGTTTGCGCGTGATTTCAAGCGCCTGCGGCAATGACACGCTCGTGTCGGTCACGGGCATAAACATCAGGTCGCCCTCGTCGAGCGCAGGCATAAATTCGCGGCCAATCGGATGCAGGCGATTGAGCAGGGCAGAAACAACCGGCACCTCAGCCGCCGCCGTGCGCGCCGTCGCCAGCCAGCTTGCCGAAGTCGCCAGCAGCACGGCCACCGCAAAGAAAATTCCGGCCAGTGCAATCGTCAGCAGGCGATGGGTGAGCGCCGCCCGCAGCAGCGGACGGTAAAGCCATTGCAGCGCGCGCATCACGCGATTGTCTTCTTCGCGGTGGAATTTGCCGCCGAGCAGCAGCGTACACAGCACCGGCACCAGCGTCACGGCGATGATCGTCGCGCCAATCATCGCAAATGTCTTGGTGAAGGCGAGCGGATGAAAAAGCTTGCCTTCCTGCCCGGTGAGCGCAAAGACCGGAATGAAAGCCAGAATAATAATGGCCATCGAGAAAAAGACCGGGCGCGCCACAAACTGCGTCGCGTCGCGCACGACCTGCCAGACCTGCGCGCGATCCTGCGGGTTGACCTTTTTCTGTTCCAGCCAGCGAAAGCAGTTTTCAGTGACGACAATGCCCGCATCCACCAGCACGCCGATGGCAATGGCAATGCCCGCGAGCGACATCAGATTCGACGAGATGCCGAAATAATGCATCAGCAGAAACGAAATCAGCACCGCCAGCGGCAGCGGCAGCGTGACGATCAGAATCGAGCGGAAGTGAAACAGAAAAATGATGTGCGCCAGCGTGACCAGCAGAATCTCTTCAATCAGCGCCACCTTCAGCGTGTCGGTCGCGCGGTTGATCAGTTCCGTGCGGTCATAAAATGGGACGATGCGCACGCCCGCCGGCAGGCCGGGTTTAAGCTCTTCGATCTTCTTTTTGACTTCGTTGATGACGTTCAGCGTGTCCACGCCGTAACGCGCCACGATCACGCCGCCGACGGCCTCCTTGCCGTTTTTGTCGAGCGCGCCCTGGCGAAACGCGCCGCCGATGTTCACTTCCGCGACGTTTCTGACGTAAATCGGCGTGCCGTTGCGCGACGCAATGACGACACTGGCAATGTCATCGGCTGATTCAATCAGGCCGATGCCGCGCACGACCGTCCACGTGCCGGCCTGTTCGACGACATTGCCACCGACATTGTTGTTGCTGCGTTCGACGGCCCTGACCACTTCGCTGAGCGGCAGGTCATACGACCGCAGCCGGTTCGGATCAACATCAATCTGATACTGCTGCACCCAGCCGCCGACGCTGCCGACTTCGGCCACGCCGGGCACTGAGTTCAACTGATAGCGCACAAACCAGTCCTGCATCGAGCGCAGTTCAATCAGGCTGTGGTGATCGCTTTCGAGCGTGTACCAGAAAATCTGCCCGACGCCGGTCGCGTCCGGCCCCAGCACGGGTTTGACGTTATTCGGCAATGAACCGCTGACGAGCGTCAGGCGTTCAAGCACGCGCGTGCGCGCAAAGTAAAGATCAACGCTGTCTTCAAAGATGACGTTGATCATCGAAAAGCCGAATGCCGATTGCGAGCGCACAACTCTGACTCCGGCCAGACCCTGCAGATTCACGGTCAGCGGATAGGTGATCTGATCTTCGACTTCCTGCGGGCTGCGGCCCGGCCAGTCGGTAAAGACGATCACCTGGTTTTCGCTCAGATCCGGGATGGCATCAATCGGCGTATGCCGCAGCGCCCACCAGCCCCACCCCGCCAGCGCCAGATACAGCGCCACGACGATGAAGCGATTGCGCAGCGAAAATTCAACCAGTCGGTCAATCATAAAGGCGGTGGTCGGTGGTCAGTGGTCAGTGGTCAGTGGT